>JALOOB010000015.1 GCA_025454635.1 Anaerolineae bacterium | reverse complement strand
GAGCGAGGAGCTCCGGATGGAAGTGCGCGGCCGCGACCAGGTCGCCGGCCTCCCGAAGACCATTTCGCTGACGTCCGGCGAGATCACCGAGGCCATGTCGGAACCCTTGGCCGCGATCATCGGCGTAATCCGGCAGACGCTCGAGAAGACCCCACCCGAGCTGGCCGCGGATATCATCGACCGCGGCATGGTGCTCAGCGGCGGCGGCGCGCAGCTCCGCAACATCGACCGGCTGGTGACGAAGGAAACCGGCGCCCGCGTTCGTCGCCGAGCAGCCCCTGGCGTCCGTGGCGCTGGGCGCCGGCCGCGCGCTGGAAAACTACGCGGTCATGCGCCGCAGCTTGCCGATCGCGGGCAGCAGCAACAACTAAACGCAGCGTGAGACTGCTCCCAGACCTCCGAGGTCTTCAGTCCGCGGTTTCACACTGCGAGTCGGTTAGTCGCTCACACGGGTCTTTGGCGGCTCGGTCTTTCGCAGGCCGAGCCGTCTGCGCGCCAGGACATCGCCAAGTCGCCGCCGCGACGTAGGCGCAACTCCACCTTAAAACCCTGGCGTCTCCGATGCATCTTCAACTAGACAAACGACCGGTGCGCCTCCTGTGGAGCGCGTGTTAGGATAGTAAGAGCACGGAGTTTCAATTCAACGACCGGCCACTGCGTTTAGTCATCTTGCCCCTGGAGGCCCCATGAAGACAGTCGCAAAGATTGTTTCGGTCATCGTCATGGTTCTCAGCGCGATACTTTTCATCGCCATGCTCGCCGGCATATTTGGCGCCTGGTGGGCGCGCGGCGAGGCCGTGGCGCTCGTGACGTCAGTGGCCGCGGCCGGCGATCAGGCCCTTGCGCGCGGGCAGGAATTGGTCGTTCAGGCGAATGATTTCGTAGCGACCGGACAGAATGAAGTGCAGCGGGTTACCACCGGCATCACCACGGCAGGCGCAAAGGCGGAAGAAACGAATCTCGTCCTCGCGGCCGCCGAGGCCGCCTTCGACAAGGACCTCACGCCCGGCCTGCAGCGGCTCAACGAGCGCGGCCAGGAATTGCGGGCCACGGTCCAACTCGTCGATCAGACCCTCAGCCTCATGCAACGACTGCCGGGCGGCAGAGATTCGAAGCTGATCGTGGCAGTCGATGAGTTGATCACGACGCTCGGCGAGATTGACCGCGCGATTAAGGACGCCGTCTCATCTATCCAGCAGGCGAAGTCCGTCGGCATCGACAGGCTCGTCACGACCTTGACTGCCCCCTTGGAGCGCGTCAACACCGCGCTGACCGCCGTCTCGGACCGGCTCACCCTCTCCAATCAGCGCTTCGAGCAGGGTCGAGCGGATCTGGCCGCCCTGCGCGATCAAGTCAACTCGGTGATCACGTGGGTCGCCGTTATCGGCACATTCGCCTTCGTTTGGATGGCCCTGGCCCAACTCGGCCTGTTCCTGCACGCGTACGGCGTTTTCACCGGCCGCGATCCCCTTGCCCGCTGGCACCGGCGAGGCGAGAGCCAGCCCGCTCCTGTCCCCCAGCCTGTTGCCTAAGCGGCTCGACACTCGGAAAAACAAAAGCGCCGGCCCCCTTGGACCGGCGCTTTTTCTATCTCGTGTCTGCTGCGCTAAGGCTGCGCTCCGTCGGATCTCTCCACGTAGAAGTTGTCGCGCAAGCTCAACGCAGCATCGACGCCTTCTGCGGCCGCAAAGAACTGGATCAGTCGAGCAATAAGCGCCGTCCAGCCCGTCTGGTGGCTGGCGCCCAGCCCCGCGCCGTTGTCCCCGTGGAAGTACTCGTAGAAGAGGATGTAGTCCCGCCAGTGCGGGTCCGTCTGGAACTTCTCGGCCCCACCCCACACCGGTCGCCGTCCCTCGCCGTCCAGAAGGAAGATGCGCGCCAGCCGCAGCGAAACGAAGCGCGCAACTTCCTGCAAGTTCATCATCCGACCCGACCCGGTCGGACACTCGACCCTGAACTCGTCGCCGTAGTAGCTATACAGGTTAAGCAGCGAGCGCACCAGCAGGATATTGACCGGTATCCAGATCGGCCCGCGCCAGTTCGAATTGCCGCCGAACATCCCGTTGTCAGACTCGGCCGGCAGATAGCTTACCCGGTACTCGTTCTCCCCGACTCTGAGGATATACGGGTTATCTTGGTGCGCCTTAGAAAGCGAACGGATCCCGTACTCGCTCAGAAATTCGTCCTCGTCCAACATGCGGGCAAGCACCCGGCGGAGCTTCGCTTCGTTGAGAGTGGAGAGCAGATGCATTCCCGTCGAAGCGTTCTGGACGACCGGAGTGATGTTTGTCAGCAACTCAGAGCGGCGCGCCACATACGTCCTCGCTTCTCCAACGAGCCGCGGGAAACGCTCCACGGTCGCGTGCGGGAACACAGTCGACGCGGCAAGCGGGAGCAGCCCGACCATCGATCGCACCTTCAAGCGAACCGCCTTCCCGTCGGGCAGGCGGAGCAGGTCATAGAAAAAGCCGTCCTGTTCGTCCCACATCTCGTCTTCCCACTCGCCCGGCCGGTCCATCGCGCCGGCGATGCGTAGGAAGTGCTGGAGGAACTTCAGCGCCATGTCCTCGTAAGCTGGATCGTGTTCCGCGAGCTCGATCGCAATCTGGAGCATGCATTGGCTGTAAAACGCCATCCACCCGGTGCCGTCCGCCTGTTCCAGGTGCCCGCCGGTCGGCAGGGGCGAACTGCGATCAAACACGCCGATGTTGTCCAACCCCAGGAAGCCGCCTTCGAAGACGTTGCGGTCGCCCGGGTCTTTGCGGTTGACCCACCACGTGAAGTTGAGCAGGAGTTTCGAGAACGACGACTTCAGCCACTCGACGTCGCCGGCGCCTCGTAGTTGGCGCTCCGTCTCGTAAACGTAGCTCGTCGCCCACGCATGGACCGGCGGGTTCACGTCGCTGAAGTTCCACTCGTAGGCCGGAATCTGCCCGCTGGGATGCAGGTAATCGTGTTGGAGCATCAGGTCGAGTTGATGCTTGGCGAAATCCACGTCGACCATCGCGAGCGCGGTGGTGTGAAAGGCGAGGTCCCACGCGGCGTACCACGGGTACTCCCACTTGTCGGGCATCGAGAGCACGTCGTCGTTCAGCATGTGGAACCAATTAGCATTGCGCATCTTCCGCGCGCTGCCGTGGAGCGGGTGCGCGTGGTGTTCCTCCAGCCACGCTTCGAGGTCGAACAGGTAATACTGCTTCGTCCACAGCAGACCGCCCAGCGCCTGCCGCATAATATTGCCCGCATCCTTCCCTTCGATCGCATCGGGCGTAATGCTGCCATAGAAGGTGTCTGCTTCCTTCTGCCGCGCCAGCATGACCGAATCGAAGCGGGACCCGAAGGCTCCGTCCTTCTTGCCCGCGGCTTTCTGCATGATCTCGGGCGAGATGTCCGTCAATCGCAGGTTGAAGGACTCCGAGCCGCCGGCAGGTATTTCGAGAACGTAGAGCGCCGCCGCCTTCGTGCCGACGCGCTCCGGGTTGACCGCGTCCGTCTTCCCGTGGACCACATAGGCGTCGAAAGCATCCTTGACGTAGGGCGACGCGTTCGGGCTGCCGAAGATCCGTTCGTTGTTCGTCTCATTCTCGGTAAACAGCACTGGGACGTCCCGGTCGCAATAGAAATACCGGTCGCCCAGCGTCGGGTGACGCGCGTGAACCACCGGACCGCCTGCCGATGGCTCGACCTGGCGCAACACCGGTTTCTCGAGCGCGCCGCGCCCCCACGACCAGGTGTTGCGGAACCAGACCGTCGGCAACACGCGCAAGGTAGCGCGCTCCGGCCCGTGATTGCGCACCGTGATCCGAATGAGCGCGTCCTCAGGTGAGCCCTTCGCGAACTCCACGAAAACGTCAAAATAACGGTTCTCGTCAAATACGCCCGTGTCGAGCAGCTCGTATTCCATCTCGTTGCGCGTGCGCGCGCGGTTCACACGCGTCAGCTCTTCGTAGGGGAAAGCCGCCTGCGGATACTTGTACAGATACTTCATGTACGAGTGCGTGGGCGTGCTGTCGAGGTAGTAGTAATACTCCTTAACGTCTTCGCCGTGGTTGGCCTCGCTGTTGGCCAGGCCGAAGAGCCGTTCCTTCAGGATCGGGTCCTGGCCGTTCCACAGCGCAAGGGCGAGACAGAGCAGCTGCTTGTCGTCGGAGATGCCCGCCAGCCCGTCCTCACCCCAGCGATACGCTCGCGAGCGCGCCTGGTCGTGCGTCAGGTAGTCCCAGGCGTTGCCGTTGTCGCTGTAATCCTCCCGGACGGTGCCCCATTGGCGCTCGCTCAGGTACGGGCCCCACTTGCGCCAGGGGACATTCTCGCGCCGCGCCTCGTCGAGACGCGCAAATTCCTCGTTAATGCTGCGGACTTTGTTGCTCATGCTGCTCCGTCCCATCCATAAAAACAGGGACCGTCCGGAGCCGCTTCAAAGCGGCCACAGAACGGTCCCGTCAGAAGTCGTCTCAGTTGTCCGTTATGCGCTAGGCGCAACGAAGTTCGTGGGCGACTGGTCCAGCAGTGCGGCGTATTGCCGGGCCGACGAGAACAGGGCGTATTGGACGCCGAAACCGACTACGGCAACGCCCAGCCACAATACCCAATGCAGGAAGAAGGGGCCGTCCGGCGGGCCAAAGATGATCGGCAGAAGCGTGGACGCGCCAAACGCCACCATGCCCGCACCCGATAGCGAGGTCGAGATGATCACGAAAAGGTCCTTCAGCCGGAAGGCGAGGACAAAGAAAAGGACGCCGAGCGCAATGGCGAGCAGGGCCACTAGCCAGCCCCACAAGTTCAATCCATTGCCCACGCTTGCGCCGATGCTTAGGCCGAGAATCGCGCCGGCAAAGCCGATTGCGACGCTCCAGATCGCATACGCGAAGACCGCAAGCACGACGGCAAGCACCAGCCCGACGATCAGGCCGATCAGCCAACTCGAGAAGACCGCGTTGGCGATCTGGAAGCCGTAGACCAGACCGGCAATCGGCAGCACCAGCCGGAACAACGGGTAGCCGGCAAATGCCACGATCAGGCCCAGGATGATCGCCGCGATTCCGATGAGAAGATTTTCGAGCATAAAGAGCCTCCACGGAAGTATGAAGTCACGAGACGCGCACCGCGTCCTCAATATAACTGCCTCGATAATCTAGCGCGGACGCGCACCCGACGCACCGGTTAGGCGTCCAGTCGGAGACTAGCTTAACGGTTAGTGCGCGCAGCACGGAGGGGCGTTCGAAGGGTAAATGGAGCCGGCGCCGCGCGCTCACTAAAGCCCAGTGGTCTCTGCATCCAGTTCATTTACCGAAGCTCCAGCGTCGAGCACCCTGCGACAAGCCTGCAACACCGCTTCAGGCGGATCGGCTTTGTGGACAAAGTCGTCTGCGCCGATGGCAAGGGCTGCGGCGCGCGTCTCCAGCCGGGTGCTTAAGACGATTAGCTTGGGCCGCGCGCCGGTCTCGTGGCGAGCCAGCAGGAATGCTGCGGCCGGGCGGCCGGGGAGTTCCCAATCGAGCAATACCAGTTCCGGCGCGAACTCCTGCAACTGGCGGACGAGGCCCTCCAGGTCCGCGCATTCCGCGACGACAGCCTCCTCGTCCTCCTCCGTAAGGAGGACGTGAAGTGCGGCGCGAACGCGCAGGTCGCCGTCGGCAATCAGGATACGCATTCTATTCCCGGTCTTGTGGTGCGGCAGGATGGTGATAGCGCGCCGGACGAATGCTGGCCTGATGGGACCAGGCGCACGAATGCAGCGGGGTGCCCGCAGGCGCTATCCGTAGAGCAGTGTAAGGCGCGCGGGCGGACCGGGCAAGCGGCATTTGTACAGTTGCGACACTATATGAACGTTTAGTGAGGAGGCGTCAGTTTTCCAGTAACTTGTGCCTGACCGCCATCGCAGCGGCCTCCGCGCGATTGGAGGCGCCCAGCTTGGCCAGGATCGTGCTAACGTGGAAGCGCACGGTCGCCAGGCTCACAAACAGTCTGTTGGCGATCTCCTGGTTGCTGTAACCCTGCACGACCAACGACAGCACCTCGCGCTGTCTCTCGGTCAATTCTTCCGTCAGATCGGGGCGCACGGCCGGGGGCTGGATGAGCGCGGCCGTTGCCGCGCGGTGCAGGGTGGACTGGCCTGCGTTGGCGTTGCGCACCGCCTGCGCCAACTCGTCGATCGCGACATCCTTGAGCAGGTAGCCGATCGCGCCGGCCTTCAGCGCCTCGCGCACGTACTGGCCCTCCTGAAAACTCGTCAGCACCAGGACTTGCGCCTTTGGGCACTGCTGCTTCAGCGCGCGGGTCGTCGCAACGCCGTCCATGCCGGGCATCATAACGTCCATGAGCACGACGTCCGGCTGCTGCTCCTGACACAGTCGAAGCGCTTCCTCGCCGCTGCCGGCCTCCGCAAGGACGCAAATATCGTCCGCTGTGGCAAGGGCGAAGTGAATCCCGCGGCGGACAACCGGATGATCGTCGACGATGATCACCCGTATCAGCGGCCCATCGTGTCCATTACGCATAGTACGTACCTCCATCGGCGCGCGTCAACCCTGCTGGCGCCAGGAGACTCGCACAGTCGTGCCCCCGGCCGGAATACTGCGAATGCTGAGCCGCGCGCCCACGCTCTCCGCGCGTTCGCGCATGATGCCCATGCCCAATTGCCCGTTTGACACCGGCGCGCCATCGAAGCCGCGGCCGTTGTCTGCGATGGTCAGCAGCCCTTCGCCCAGGGTCGTAATCAGGTGAATGCTCACCCTGTCTGCCCGCGAGTGCTTGACCATGTTATTAAGCGCTTCCTGAGCGATCCGGTAGAACGCGAGCTTGACGTCGTCGGGCAGCTCCCACTCGCAATCCGCATCGAAGGAAACCGCCACGCGCGCGCGGGTCGCGGCCACCTCTCCGAGCTGGCGGATGAGGTCGGCCAGAGACTTCTCGATTAACGCAGCCGGGCGCAGCTCGAGCAACAGCGTGCGCATCTCGGCCAGCGCGCCGCGCGTCCACAGCCTGAGCTCTTCGAGCGCGCGCTTGGCCTCTTCCGGGTCACGCTCCATGACCTTCGGCAGCGCCTCGGCCACGACGCTCGCGGAGAACAGCGTCTGCGTGACCGCGTCGTGGAGATCGCGCGCCAGGCGATTGCGCTCCCCGGCGATCGCTTCGCGCGCGCGTTCGTCGCGCAGATCCGCCTGTTCCAGCGCAAGGCTCATTTGCCGCGCGAACAACTGCGCGAGTTCGACCTCTTCATCCCCGAAAGTCCGCTCGCATCCGTAGTAGAGGACGAGATAACCGTGGAGCTTGTCACGGCGATAGATCGGCGCCAGCAGCGCGGCCGAGTAGACCCCTTCCTCGCACTCGTTGCGCCGGCCGCGCGCCGGCCGCTCGGAGAGGAAGATCGTGACAGGGCATTGATCGTTAATCGCGCGGGCGAGGTGTCTGACCGGAACAGGCGAAGCGCCGCGGCGGGCTGACGACGGCGGCAGCTGGCCCTGCCCGACGACCAGCACCGGTCGATCCCAACGCTCTTCCGCGCTATACACTGCGCCCGCGTCGCTGTCGAGAAGGTTGACCGCGCGCTGGAGCATCCCCTGCATCACCGTGTCCGCGTCCTGCGTGCGATTCACGATGGCCAGCATGTCGTAGACCGCTTCGGCGATCTGCCGTCGCGTATCCACCGCGACTCGCTGCGATTCCTGATCGCGGCGGGCCGCCTCCACTGCCTCGCGTTCGGCTTCGAGTGCGGCCTTCGCCTGTTTCGCCTCGGTCACATCCGTATGCGAGGCCGCGGCGAAGCGTCGACCATCCGCCTCAAAGGAGGTGACCCGCACCTTGAACCACGTGGGGACCGGCAGGGAACATCTGTAGCTCAGTTCGAAGACGTCGGCGCTGCCTCTGAGCACTGCGCGTATGCCGCGGGCGACCGCAGTTGCGTCCGGGTCCGAACCGGCAAGGTCCAGGACCTCGAGGTAATTGCGCCCGACGCCATGCTGCTCCCAGCGCAGCCCGTTCGCCTCGCCATACGCGCGCCACGCGGCATTGACCGCGACAATCACACCCCTCTCGTCCATAAGAGCGGCGTGCGCGGGCATGGCGTCGAAGGCAGCGACCAGCAGGGAGGCGACATCGGCAGTTTGGTCGTGGTCTGCGCTAGCAACCATTACGGGAGTCACAGACAAAGCCACCTCAGGAAACGCGGCTGCTTTGGCGCGGTACTACAGCAATTGTCGTACGAAATTGCGGATAAAGCAAGGCGGACAAAGGGGGAGAAAATGAGTAAATGCCGCGTACTAAACAGTAATATAGGTCCTAACTATACGAACGCCCGTTGCGGGAACGCCGGCAGCGGTCAGCTTCAAAAAAACGAGGGCCGGAATCACCGGCCCTCGCGGTCCTCCGTTACGTGCTTAGCCCGCCGGTCAGGCGGCTCGGTTTCTGAAAGCCTGGAAGATCCCGGCAATGCCGCCTACGATGGCGAAGATGCCGACCACCCAGACGAAGGTGACGATCATAGCCGGGCTCGTAGCGTTCAGCAGAATGATAACGCCGAACACGACGCTCAGGACGCCGAGGATAGCGGAGAGAATGCCGCCGCCGCGGAACGCCATGACGAGCGCGATCAGGCCGACGATGATGCCCTGGATGCCGAGGATCCACATCAGGATGACTGGCATCGCAACTGCGCTCGCAATCGGGTGGCGGACGACGACTATGCCGGCAATAATGCTGAGGAGGCCCGAGAAGAGTTTCCAGCCCCATGCGGTGCGATCAACGAACATCCCAACGAGGGTGAAAATGCCCTGAATCACCCAGTAGATGCCCAGCACCCACACGAGGGCTAGAACAGTCTTCACGGGGATGGTCAAGAGCATGATGCCCAGGACGATGTTCAGGATGCCTGCCATCAGCCCGAGCCACCACGGCGCCTGCTTGGTCTGAAGGGAGGTAGCGTTTGCGGGAACAGCGGTCATGATACTCTCCTTGCGATGATATGGATGGGAATAACGTTGGGACGCAGAACATAGAAGGCGAGCGTCCCCACCTTTAATTGTTGCTTAATACTCCGGCGCACGCACCTGCCGTTCGTTTAGTGCTCAACCTAGACGAATGTCTAGGTTGTCGCGCGAGCCCCACTGCGCGGCGCCGCGCCTAGCCGATTGTCGGTTGCGTGCCGCGGGCGATGGTCGTACAATCGACGCATGCCTGAAACTCCTCCCTCAGCCGGCTACCAGGATCGCGATGCCTACATGCGCGAGCTGCGGCAAACCTTGGGCGACCTCGAGCGGCTTCTCAGAGAAGAGCCTGAGACCGCAGCAGACCCGTACTCGGGGGCGCGTCGCTCGTTCCCGTCACAGCCTGTCGTGCTCGGCGGCGAGGACAGCAAAGACCTCCAGTTGCTGATGCGCTTTGTGACCGGCGCGCTGCTGCTCGGGGCCGAGCAGCTCGTCGAGCGCGCGCGGCGCTGGGAGGCGCAGCCGCCGGGGAACGACGACATCATTCTCGGCGGGCAGGCGCTGGAGGAAGCGAGCTACCTGACGCTGGCGCGCTACTGGGCCATCGGCATGCTCGCCCAGGGCCGCCGGTCGGCCGCCGGCGCGCTGCGGGCAACCCTCGGCACACCCAATGGCCTCGGCTCCTCGCTGCTCGGGCTGACGGACCGGGTCACGGGGCCGTTCTTCATGCGTCCGCTGCGGCGTCCGCTGACGCGCATGATCGGTTACGCGGAGGATACGTCGAAGGATTGGATCGCCGAGGGATGGCGCGAGGAGCAGATGAGCCGGTGGGTCGCGCAGAACGGCGTGCCCGAAATCCTGGCCGACGTGATCCACGTCATCTCGCAGAATCCGGAGCTGGCCGAATTGGTGCGCACGCAGCTCAGCCAGCAGAGCATGACCATGGCCGGCGCGGTGGTCGACACGAGCCGCCGCCTGAGCGCGGTGGGCGACGAAATGGCGGAGAACGTGGCGCGGTGGCTCTTGCGCCGCGGTCGCCGCGCCGACATGCGCGTCGAGCCGAGGGCCGACCCTCCGCAGGTCCAGGACAAGGTGAAGTGAGATGACGGCCAATCCTGAGCGGGAAATCTTCGAAACGGGCCGGCCGGCTGGATTCGTCAGTCGTCTTATCGCGTTGGTGATCGACCTCGCGCTCCTCGTTGCGATCGTGACCACCGTGACAGTCGTGGGGCAGTTTCTTGGCACCAGCCTCGGCGTCTCCACACGGACGCTCCGGTTCTTGGCCCTACTCACGGCCGGGTTTGCCGCTCTCCTGTATTTCTTCTACTTCGCAATGGGGAACGTGCTGGGCGGACAGACCGTCGGCCAGCGGATCATGGGGCTGCGCGTGCTGCGGACCGATGGCAGCCGAGTCAAGTTCTGGCCGTCGGTCAAGCGCCTCATCGGCATGATTATCTCGCTGCCCTTGTTCTGGGGCTATCTGATCGTCTTGATCGATAACCGGCGCCAGGCTTTCCACGACAAGCTCGCCGGCACGATCGTTATCTACTACAACGTGCCAAAGGGCGAACTGGGACCCTTTGAGCAGTACCTCAACGCGCTCCGCGAGCGGCGGGAGCGGCGGCTGGCGGCAGAGCGCGCGGCCGCCGCCCAGTCGGTCCCCCTCCCGCCGGCTTCCGGCGCCCCTAGCGAGTGAATCCCAGCTGCGCTGCGATTGACGCGAACGTCAGCGCAGCGCCCTCCACGAGCACGACGGTCAGCATAAACGATGCGACGAAGACAAACAGCATGGCGACCGGCAGCAAGATGCCGCGCCAGCCGCGCAGGTCGAGCGCGACCGCAGCCGCCAGCCACGCGCCCACAACGGTCAGGCTGGCCGCCAGCACGCGCGCGAACGGCGCCACCGGCGGGATCAACGCCAGCAGCTCGAAAACCGCGGCGACCTGAGCGAAGCCCATCCCGCGAAACACTGCGGTATAAGTGATCGGCTGCGCTTTGCGCCCCTGTCTCCCCCGCAACAGGTGCCCCGCGCCGTAGATGATGAGGCTTGCCACCAGCGAACGGAAGATCCAGGAAAGCCCCGCGCCCAGATCAATCTGGCCTTTCTGCGCAAAGCTCGTCAACAGCGATGCGACGATGCCGATCAGCAGCGCAGGACCGGTCATCAGCGGGTTCTGCGTCACTTCGCGGTATGCCCCCGGATCAAGCCGGATCGCCCGCGCAGCAAGCTTCAGCCAGGTTCCCACCTGCGCGATCCCCAGCAGCAGGTTGCGCGGCGCCCACACACGCGGTTCTTTTGCTGCTTCGGCCGTCTCCGTTTTCTCTGGGACGGGCGTCCCTCGCCGCGCATTGAGGATCTTGAACACATCGGCCGAGTTCAGCGTCGGCGACACTGGCATGTCGCCCGGATGCAGCATGAAGGCGTCAGTCTGCTCGCCTCCCATCCCGCCGTGGCTGCCAATCAGTTCCTCCATCGCCGCCACAGTTCCGTCCGGGTAAACGGTGCTGAACACAGTCAGGTCGCCGTTGTTGGGGAAGTTCGCGACGCGGCAGAGTTGCTCCGCGCGTGTTTGGGGGTCGCCATACGCTGCGAGCGGGTCGCGACCCTCCACAGCGCCGGTGCGCAGGTTGCGATTGCCGCCCTTTGCCCACACCACCGGCGCGCCGTCCGCCTCGTAGGCAATCACCGCGCCGACCCCCTCGTGCTCGACGAGCGCAGGGAAGAGCGTCGGATGCCGGCTCTCCAGCTCAGGCCGGGTAACGCGATTGTCCGAGAAATGGAAGTAGACCGGCGCCAGGTTGCCGCTGCCGAAGACCGTCACCTGCGGCGCGCCGGCCGCGACTGTCTCGTCCTCGTTGCGCCGCTCCATGCCCGCTTCGATCACCTTTACGCCCGCCTGGGCCGTCGCCTTGCCAAGCGCCCCGCCCTGGTTCTGCTCACTCAAGTTCTGAAGCTCGCCGGCCACCGCGGTCATCGCGATTGTGCCGTCGTCGCCGCCCGTCGCCAGCGTCACTTGCGAGCCCGCGGGAAGATGCTGCTCGATGAACCCCTTCAGGTTGTAGCCGTAGCGCTGCATAAAAGTAGCGCCGAACGACTGCCCGTGGTCAGACAGGATGATCAGGTCGTAGGGTCGCGCCCCCTTCCGGCGGATCACGTCCGCCACCCGGCGGATCGTCTCGTCATACCGGCGCAGGGTGCGCATCGCCGCCTCGGTCGAGGGGCCGGTGTGGTGCGCGACTTCGTCGTAGCCGGGCCAGGTCGCGTAGATCGCCGGTGCGCCGCGCACGATATCCAGCGTCACCAGATACTCCGCCACGTCGCGCATGAACACGGTCGTCGCCGCCCGCATCAGCGGATAGCCGTGCTTCAGCCGGTTCAGGCGCGGCTGCGTGTCTTTACGCTTGTCCTGCAGATACTCCCACACTTCGCGCACAGCATCGACCAGCACAAGCACAATCGTGCGCGTGATGAAGTACGGGTTAATCATGAGCAGGTAGATATCCTGCGCGCGCCGCTTCTGCTCTTCCGGCGCGCCCGCGCGCAGGTCGGCCAGCGTCAGCAGCGACTTCTCCGCATCGCCGTTCATCATGTTGTTGATGCTCGACCCGCCGCGCAGCAAGCCATTCCCGTGGGCGTAGCGCGCATTGATCTCCGGCGCGTCCTTGCCGGACACGAACGTCTTCTTGCGCGCCTTGTCGTACCACCGGAACGCGGGGATGTCATGGTTGTCCCCGAACAGGATGCCCGCCTGGCACGCGGAGGTCTGCGAGGGGATGCCGCAGTCCACCCGCGACAACTCGTAGCCGTATTCCTCCATCAGCCGCTTGGTCTCGGGCATATAGCCTTCCTCCAGCGCGCGCTTCATGTGCCAGTAGCTCAGCCCGTCGATTTCCAGCATGACCAGGCCGCGGCCGGCCTCCGCGGCGCCCTGGAACTTGCTCCGCATGGCGAGCCGCTCGACGACGCCTTGGAAGAACGAGTTGTCGTCGTCGATCGTGCTCAAGCTGGTCACAACGGTGTTGACCGCGGCCATAATGAGCGCGCCGATGAACGCAGCCCCGAAACCCTGCACCTGGAATGTGGGCAGCAGCGCCGACGTGATCAACAGCGCGAACGCGTTCACGAAGAACCCGACCGCGAACATCACGAAGAAGCCGAGCGGCAGCGCAAGGAGCAGGATGAGCGGCCGGATAATGAGGTTCACGATCCCGAGCGCAAACGCAGCCGACGCCGCAGGCACCAAATTGCCGCCGGTGACCGGCGCCAGGTTAATCCCCGGAAGCAGCCACGCCGCGAACAGGATGGAGAGCGTGTCGACGAACCAGAGCAGCGCAAAGCGCACGATGAACGAGAGCAAACCCTTAATGGACATTGCGGGGGGACTCCTCGTCATTTTGAGTGGGCCGGATGCCGAGAAGTATAGCCCAGAGTGCGCCAGTGTTCAAACCCCGTCGCCGGCTGCCGGGAGTTCCAAATGTAAACGGGCCAAAGCATCCAGATCGGATCCCTGCAGGGGCGTCCCTGCGCAACTCCGCTCAGAATGCCTACTCTGCCACTGCATTTGGAACTGCTGTCGCCGGCTGCGCAATGCCTTCCGACAAACGCGGAGCAGCCTACACCCTCTTTGCGCCCTTTCGTACCTTACGCCGGCGCCGAAAGTCGCGCATACTGGCTGCATGTCTCGAATCGCGTCCCAGGTTGGGAGTGACCTTCTTGAACAATAGCCGCGCGATCAGCACCCTTGTGGTGGATGACCATCCCGTCGTGCGCATGGGCATTACTTTTGCCCTCACCGCGTACGACGACATCAGCGTCGTTGCTCAAGCGAGCCGAGGCGAGGACGCGCTCCGCTTGTGCGCCGCCCATCGCCCCGACGTCGTGCTGCTGGACATGGTGTTGCCGGGCATGGACGGCTGCGAGATCACGCGCGTGATCCGGGCGCGCTTCCCGCGGACCCAGGTGCTGATCCTGACGTGCTTTGCCGAGCCGCACCGGGTCGCCGACGCGCTGCGCGCGGGCGCAGTCGGCTACCTGGTCAAGGATGTCTCGGCCGCCGACCTCGCGCAGGCGATACGCCGGGCCAGCCGTGGAGAAAGCACGCTGCACCATGCCGCCGCGCAGGCGCTGATCGAAAGAGAAAATCTGGGACTTCCGCCGGCTGAAGACCTTACCGATCGGCAGCGCGAAGTCCTCGCCCTCATCGTCAAAGGCCACAGCAACGAAGAGATTGCCGGGCTGCTTCACATCGGGACATCCACCGTTCGCTTTCACGTTAGCGCGCTTCTGTCCAAGCTGGGCGCAGCGAACCGCACAGAGGCCGCGGTGTTGGCCGTGCGCTATCACCTGGTGTCTTGAGAACCGCGCCCCATCCCCCATCCGCCTGTCTGCCACTAGCGCGCAATTTGAGGTATAATTGGGCCAGCCTGTGCTTGACCATGTAGCGTGACGGTCAGTTTTGGAAGGCCAGCTTGCCTGCCCACCCCGAGCCGTTTGAACTCCTGCGCACCAAGCTCTACCGCCCGAGAGTGGCGCGAGACCTTGTTCGTCGCCCGCGCGTCCGGGCCATTCTCGACCGTTACGTCGAAACCGCGCTCACGCTGGTCTGCGCGCCTGCTGGTTTTGGCAAGACCACCCTACTCGGCGACTGGCTCTCCGCTTGCGCTTGTCCCAATGCGTGGCTTTCGCTCGATAAGCGCGATAGTGACCTCGCCGTATTCCTCGCCTATTTTATCGCCGCCATTCGCACCGTCTTCCCCGATGCGTGCGAGCAAACGAGCCTGCTGCTGCGCGCGCCCCAACTCCCACCGCTTGATGTCCTCAGCACGACGTTAGCGAACGAGCTCGACCGGTTGGGAGATGAAACATCACTGGCCGGGGGCGGTCGCCTGGTCCTCGTGCTGGACGACTATCACGAAATCGGGGGGCAGGCGACGCACGGCTTGTTGACTAATCTCCTTCGCCATCCCCCGCGGTCGCTGCACCTGGTGATCAGCACACGGCATGACCCTCCGTTCCCGCTCCACGTGTTGCGCGCCCGGGGCGAGATGGGTGAGCTGCGCGCTTCTGACCTGCGCTTCACGCGCGACGAGGTTAGCGCCTTTATGGCGCTCTCGTCCGGCATGGCGCCCGACCCCGAAGTGATCGAGACGCTTGCCGAGCAAACCGAAGGCTGGGCCACGGGGCTGCGCCTGGCCGTCGTGACTCTTGGCGCAGGTGGGGAGGTCGTTAACCCCGTCGGGCCGGCGGTGGACAATCGCTATGTGACCGAATACCTCATGAATGAAGTCCTGGCGCGCATCCCGGCTCAGACGCAGGAATTCCTCGTCAGGACCTCCATTCTCGACCGTCTCTGCGGCCCCCTGTGCGACGCGATCGCGCCTTCCGCTGACCCTGCTTGGGACGGCAGCAAGTATCTCGAATGGCTGGCAGCGCAGAACATCTTCACTTTTTCGTTGGATCCGCAGGGCCATTGGTATCGTTATCACCACCTTTTCAGAACCTTGCTGCGCAACTGGCTTGAACGAGAGCATGGACCGGCTGCGGTCGTCGCCCTTCATCAGCGGGCATGCTTATGGTGCCGCGAAAATGGGCTGATCGAGGAGGCGCTGCACCATGCTCTCGCGGCAGGCGATGAAGTTGCGGCGGTGCAGCTGGTCCAGGTGGAGCGCCACAAGGCGATGAATCGCGAGGACATGCGGCAGCTTGAACATTGGCTGAGCCTGTTTCCGAAGGAGACGATCGATAAGCACCCCGAGCTTCAGCTGATGGAAGCCTGGATCCTCCAGAAGCAATGGAAGTTCGAAGACATTCCTGCCCATCTCGACCGAACCGACGCGTTGCTGGAGCGGTCGGAATTGCCCCAGATAGATCGGCTGTGCCTGCTCTCCGAGGTCCGCGCATTGCGCGCGCTCACCGCATACTACCGTCTGGATGCCGAGGCCACGCGTATTAACGCCGAGCAGGCCGTTGCGGCTGTGCCTCTCGAATACTCCTTTGTCCGCTCGATTGCGTGGCTCTATCTGGGCGCGGCGCGCCACTTAAGCGGGGACTATCAGGGCGCGCTCGATGCCCTCCGCACCGGCTTGCGGGAGGACCGGCTGCACGGCAACACGTTCAGCACGCGCCTCTACTTTGGGTTCTGCGTCATCTATTGGATGCGCGCTGACCTGCCGAACCTCCTGCGCACTGCGAACCAGTTCCTGAAGATCGGTATGGAACGAAAGCTGCCGGAAGCGATTTGCTGGGGCCATTACTTCCGCGGCTGCGCCTTCTATATGACAAATGATCTCGACCGGGCGGAGGAGGAATTCGAGGCCGTCGTCCGGCAGAAGTATCTGGCGCATGGCAGCGCCGCAGTCCACAGCGCTTTCGGCATGGCCTCCGTGCTGATCGCGCGCGGCGATTTCGCGGGCGCGGCCACCGTGACGGAAACAATTGTCGCGTTCGGCTTCGACGCGGCTAACACCCGCATCATCGACGACGCCGAAGTTTTCCGGGTCTACCTGTCATATCGGCAGGGCGACATCGCCCAGGCGCACGTTTGGGCCGCGTCGCAAGCTCCCGCGCGCTTCGTCGCGCCCCTTACGATGTTTCACATCGCGTTGCTCAAATTGGCCGCGATCCTCGTCACCGCTCCCGTGGCCCGCAAGCAGGCCAGGCAGGTTTTCGCGCTCCTGCGCCAGTTGTCCGAACCGACCAACAACGCCCGCGTGCTTATAGAGACTTTGGCCCTCGAAGCCGTGTTGGACGACGCAGAGGGTGACCGTGAGGCCGCGCTCGAGAAACTGACCCAGGCGCTGACGCTGGCCGAGCCTAGTCACCTGATTCGCGCCTTCGTGGATCTCGGCCCGGCCGTCGGCAATCTTCTCTATCAGCTTGTCGCCCGCGGCGTCGCGCTCGACTACCTCTCTGAGTTGCTGGCAGCCTTCGTCGAGCAGCCCGGGCCGCAGCCCGCGTCGCGCCAAGCCGCGCTGATTGAGCCGCTCTCCCAGCGCGAGCTGCAGGTGCTCGCGCTGCTGGCCGACCGGTTGAGCAACAAGGAAATCGCGCAGGCGCTCAACATCTCGCCCATGACCGTCAAGCGGCACACCGTCAACATCTATCAAAAGCTCCTCGTCGCCACGCGCAGGGACGCGGTCGCGGAGGCGGTGAAGTTGGGCCTGGTGCCCGAACACTCGCCGGCGACGCGTTCGCGCATGCTCTAGCGCGCGGTACGCCACTTATACACCCTTTTGGGCCTGTTACGTGGCCCGGAGCTTGCATTACACTCTCAATCACGGCAGATTGTCTCGCGTGCGAGGCTCTCTCTGTCATTTACCCTAAGTTCGGACCTCCGGCGTCCGCCGGCACGACTAGAGACGGGCAGCGTCCCCAACCGACGCATACCAGGAAGGAGCAATCTTATGTTGAGGCGAGGAGCGCGCGAAGAGCGCCGCGATGACCGACAGGACGACCGCGGCGGGCCGCTGGGCGGCGGCGGCGGAGCGAATCACTACCAGATGCGTCAGAAGATGGTGGCTATTGGCGACGACTTCTGGATCGAAAACGCCCACGGTCAAAAGGTCTTCAAAGTGGATGGCAAGGCCCTGCGCGTTCGCCAGACCTTGATTCTTGAAGACGCCGGCGGCCGCGAACTCTACAAGATCCAGGAACGCATGTTGCGCGTGAAGGATTCCATGGAGGTCGAGGACGCGCAGGGGCGCCAGGTCGCCATGGTCAAGAAGGCGCTCATTACCCCGATCCGCGAACGCTGGCACGTCAATATCCGGGGCGGTCAAGATCTTGAAGTCCAAGGCAACATCCTCGACCACGAATACAGGATCGGCGAGGGACGCGACAAGGTTGCCGAGGTCTCCAAGAAGTGGTTCCGCCTGCGCGACACCTACGGCGTCGAGATCGACCCCGGCCAGGACGACGCGTTGATCCTTGCGATCACTGTTTGCATCGACGAAATGGCCCACGGCGGGCGTTAACGAACGCCGGCCAGTCCGAGCGTCAGAAGTGGAGAAAATCAGAGATGACTAAAGCAAAGAAGACAACCACCGGTGCCGAGCTCCAGGTCGCGGATGAGGTCCAGGCGCTTGCCGCGAACAAGGCCGAAGAGGGTTTGATTGACTTTTCCGTGGGCGCCGAGACGCTCGGCGCAGCCAAAGCCGCGCGCCAGGTCGGCGGCGCCGCGCTGGCCGTTGGGGCGAGCGAACTCACCCGTGGCGCGCAGCAACTGGATAATGCGGTCGTGTTGGAGGCCATGAGTGGTTATGCGGCGGCGGGCGCCAGCGGTGACCTTGCGGACGGCGCGGCCGCGTTGGCAGCCTCCGAGGACATCGCGGTTCAGAGCGCGATCGTCGACGTGCTGAGCGCAGCGGACCTGGCGCGCGGCATGGAGCTGGCGGCCATCGCCGGGCGGCTGAAGGTCGCGGGCGAGATCGTCGCGCTCAAGCAGATGCCCGTGCTCTCTGCTTTCCTCACGAAGACCAGCAGTGATCTGCACGAGTACGCGCTCGGCGCGATCCTCCGCTTTGGCGCGACCCGCGCGCTGGCGAAGTCGATGGCCGAGACGGGCGCGGTCGTGGCCGACATCGGCGCGGATGAGGTCGCTGAGGGCTTCGAGCGCCAGGCGCTGGCCCAGGCGGGCGCCGAGTTAAGCCGTGATCTGGCGGTCGAGGGCGCAGCGCGTGTCGTAACGGGCATGGAGGCGCTCGAGGTCGCGGGCGCCGCGCTGGACGTTGCCGGAGAACTCGAAAAGGAAGGCGTCCGAGGGATCGCGGCGGGCGCGGAGGCGGTCGGCGAGGCGGAAGCCATCGAGGCGGTCGCGGAAGCGCTCAAGGATTCGGACTGATCCTCATTAGCGGCCACCACACGCGGGCGCCGCAGCCGGTGATGCGCTGCGGCGCCCCGCGAGAGTAACTCCAGTATTCGCCGGGGAGCTCTGCCCTTGGACTGCCGAGACTCGTCGGCGCTACCAGAAGGAAGGAATCGGCTCCATGTGCTGCGCAATCACTACACTCGTTCTCCTCGGCCCGCGCGCCTTCATCCTGATCTGGTATCTCTTGCAACCGATCCGTTGGCAGTTGGCCTTCCCGAATAGTTGGCTCGTCCCGTTGCTCGGCGCGCTGTTCCTCCCCTGGCTGACGATCATGTACGTGATCGTCGCGCCGGGTGGCGTCGCCGGCCTTGACTGGCTGTGGCTGGGCCTGGCCCTCCTTTTGGACCTCGGCAGCTATTCCGGCGGCGCATACGGCAATCGCAACCGCATGCCCGGCTATATGAAATACTAGCCGTCGCAATCATCGTCGGGATGGACTCCCCGTGTGCGGATGGTCGAGCGAGTCGGCCGTCCGCACTGTTGCGTAGTTTCGATGTCGCATCCTGCATTCCCGGGGTAGGAGACTCACTCTATGGACAAGCGAAGCGTATCCCTCGGCGGTGGCCTGATGGCCGTCGCAGCGGCTGTAATCATCTTCTGGGGACTTCGATCGCTGGCATTCATCCTCGCGCCGCTCGCGATGGCCATGGTCATCACGATCGCTATTTTGCCCCTGCCGGGCTGGATGACAAAGAAGGGCGCTAAGCCGGGCGTCGCCCTCATCGTGACCATCCTCGCGGTCGTCGGTGTGTTGGCAGGGGTTGGGCTGATCACATTGGCATCGCTCGGCAAGCTGGCGGGCTACCTGCCAAGCTATGCGACCAATCTCTCGCTGCAAAGCTCCGCCTCCAGCCTGTCGCTCTCCACTCTGCTCGGATCAACCGCACCGATCACTTCGACCGCCGCCATCTCGTCCACCGTGCCGGTCACAGCAACAACAGCCCTTTCGACCCTTGGCGGGCTTGATCTGTCCGGCTTAACGTCAATTGTCAGCCCGTCGCAACTCAGCGGCCTGACGAGCGCGATCATCGTCGCTGTCGCCAAGGCCGGGGCCCAGTTGTTCGTCGTGCTGTTCATTTTCGCCTTCATGCTGAGCGCAGCCTTCTCGCTGCGTGGCAAGTCGGTGGGCGAATTCAGCACGGACAACCCACGCTTCGCCGGCGTGGAGCAGTTCACAGTAGAAGTTCGCCAGTACGTCAACATCATGACCGCGATCAACTTCCTTGTGGCGATCGGCAACACGGTCATCTTGTTCATCCTCGGCATCCCGTTCGCGGCCCTGTGGGGCCTGCTCTCCTTCTTTATGGGGTACATCCCGAGCATCGGCTGGTGGATCTCGCTCATCCCGCCCTTCTTCATCGCCTGGGCGCAGTATGGCATCGGGACGGCCGCCATCGTGCTGATCAGTTATGTCCTGATCAACGGCGGCGTGCAAAACATCGTCCAACCCAGAATGATGGGCAAAGGCCTGCGCATTTCGCCGCTCGTGGTGTTCGTCTCCGTCATTTTCTGGGCCACCGTGCTCGGCGGCATGGGCGCGCTGATCGCGGTGCCGCTCACCATGATCGTCATGAAGATCCTCGAGAGTTCCGAGAGCACGCGCTGGATCGCGTCCCTCATGCGCGTCGGTTCGGGGTCGGACGGTGAAGATTCGCCGGAACAGAAGCAAGCCTTCGACCGGCTGAGGAAGCTGGGCGGCAGGGTGCGCGACGCGGTCCCATTCGGCGGACGCGAGCCGGAAGCCACCGCAATCCCACCGGTCGACGCTGCGCCGTCCCTGTAAAGTCAGTACGCGGTCTCATGGCAGAGGAGGTGTGGTATGGTTGCTAACAAAGTCGACGCCTACGTAGCGAAGACAAACCGCGGGCCGCTGGCGCTGGAGAGCCTCGCCGCGATCGCCATCGGGATTCTGTTGATCGTGTTCCCGAAAAACGCGACCCAGCTTTTGGTGATCCTGTTTGGGCTGTTCTGGATCATCTACGGGATCAGCCTGCTTCTGAGCCTCATCCGAAACCACAAGGAATGGGGCTGGCGGCTGGCGGGAGGCATCGGCAGCATCGCGCTTGGCGCGCTGCTCGCGACGCATTCGCTGTGGAGCGCCTTGTCATCGGGATCATCATGATCATCCGGGGGATCGCGTACCGCGAGTGGGGCAAGGCCATTCTGGGGTTCGTCGCGCTGGCCGCCGGTTTCCTGCTGGTTCTGGTCGCGCCGCAAGCCTCTCTGATCGTGCCGCTGCTGATCGGCGCGGCCGCGATCCTCTGCGGGCTCTACGGGCTCTTCGCCGCCATCCGCAAGCCTGCCCGGCAGTCGTAGCCATCGACCCCGCGCGCGGCGGTTCCAGAAGATAACGGAAGCCCGGCCGGGGGGATAATGCAGACCCCGGCCGGGCTTTGTTAAGGAACTACTTGCAGCCTGCGCCCACCGACGCGAGGCTGGAAATCGGCACCCACATGGGCGGGTTCCCCATGTCAGCCTCCGGCTGAATCATGTACCAGTCCATGTTGTTGTAGACAGTGCGCTGCTTCGCCTCGACGGGTCCCCCGGCCACGAATGAACTCACTATTGGGCCGCCCGGATAGGCGTAGATGAGCCCTCCGGGCGCGCCCGTGATGGTGCATTGGCCGGGCGCGTAAACCACTGTTCCGCCGCTGCCTCCGCCCGTCGAAGACGTTGCGCCCGAGTAGGTGATCGATACGCCTGCGATTGCTTTGACACCCGGCGAGCTGGCCTCAACGGCGCCCTGTGTCACCGTCGGGACATTCACAGTCAGCGAGGTCGACCACGTGCCTTCGCCGCCGATCCCGACATTCGAGCCTTGCAGAGTGGTCGCCTTCTGCGCCAGCACTCGCCCGGCGCTGTCCTTTGCCGTGACTACGACATTCCCCTCGGGCAGGCCCGCGCCCTTGCCGCTCACCGTGAACGTTGCGGGCAGCATGGCGCCTGGC
>JALOOB010000194.1 GCA_025454635.1 Anaerolineae bacterium | reverse complement strand
AGTTGGGCGAGGGCGCCGGGGTCGCCAGGGATGAGCAGCGCAAGGCGGATGCCTGGCTGACGCGCGCCGAGCAACTCGAACATCGTCCGCATAAGGTCGATGTCAGTAACGATGCCGACCAGCTTGTTGCCGCGCATGACGGGCAGGCAGCCGATCTTCTTCTCCCACATGAGCCGGGCGGCCTGTTCGATTGGAACGTCTTCGGTGGTGGTGATCACCTGCCGGAGCATCGCGTCGCGGACGGTCACCTTCTCCAACTGGTAGTGCAGCTCGTAGACCGAGAGCGTCGTCAGGCGCGAGGGGAGCACCTGTTCGAGCGTGGTGCGCGTGAGCAGGCCGATCAGCGCTCCGCCGGGGCTGATGACGGGCAGATGGCGGACGTTGTTCTCCTTCATGACGCGCTGCGCTGCGGTGATGGAGCTTTCGGGCGTGATGGTCACAGGGTGGGGGGTCATCTGGTCTCGGACGAACATCGCGGCCTCCTGCGGTGGAGCGAGTTGTGGGATGGAACCTGATTATACACTATCGCCGGCGGTGAAGTGTATAATGATTTGCGAAAAATGGCGCTTATCACCGCGAGACATCCATGACGACGGAGAAGAGCTTGTCCACCTCGACTACTTCAGACCGGGCGACGGCGCCGCGCGCTGCGCAGCCGTCCGCGCGATCCTCAATTACCCGCCGGCACCGGAACCTGTTGCTGGCCGCAAACATTTCCACGGCGCTGCTCGTCACCATGGGCGCGGTGGTCTGCGCGACGGAGTCGGGCGCGGCGTGTCCTGACTGGCCGGGCTGCTTCGGCCGCGCGATCCCGCCGCCGCAGATTCATTCGATCATCGAATACACGCACCGGCTGATCGCGCTGATTACGACGCCGCTGATCGTTGCGAGCGCGTATCTGGGCTGGCGGCGGGCGCGTTCCCAACGGCTCATTCGCTGGCTGCCAACCATCGCCATCCCGTTCACGCTGGCTGTGGCCGCGTTCGGCGCGTTTGCCGTGCTGACCGGGCTGGCGCGGGGCGTGGCCGCGCTCGACCTCGGCTCCGCGCTGATCGTGCTGATGCTCGTCACCGCGACCGCAACCGCGGGGTGGGTCCAGCACGCGGACCCAACCGCACCTGATCGCCTGTCGCTTCGGGCGCCGCTGGCGAAGCTGAGCGCGGGGACCGCGCTTGCGGTCTACGCGACCTACGTGGGCGGCATCCTGGTTGCGGGCGCAGGCTCGCTGACCCGCTGCCTGAGCTGGCCAATCTGGCGCGTGCTGCCGGTGGACGTGCCGGGGTGGCCACAGACGGTGCGGCTGATCGTCGGCGTGCTGGCCGCGGCGCTGGTGCCGGCGCTCGTCGCGCGGGTGCTGATGCGCAGAGGCGAACGCGGGCTGCGGACACCCGCGATCGTCTTGCTCGCCGCGTTCGCCGTCGCGATGCTGGTTGGAGTGATCATGATGACGAGCGGCGCGACGCCGTTCCTCGCGGTCGTCAACGTCGCCGCGGCGGTGGTCGTCTGGTGCATGCTGGTTGTCATTGCCACGCGTGCCGGACTCGAGGCCGCACGCGGGGTTGCGTAATCAGGAGGGCGCAAAGATGGAGACGTCTTTGGAAGCGCGGACCGCGCGGCAATTGAACTTCTGCGAACGACTGACAGGCGCGCGGGACCACCTGCTTGCGTCTGTTGCGGGGCTGGACGAGGCGACACTCTGCGGCGAAGCGGTTTTTGGCGCGTGGACCGCGCACGACCTGATCGGGCACTGCGTTTCGTGGAATGAGGAGCTGCGCGCGGAGATCGAGATCATCCGCCAAGGTCGGCACCCCGGATACGAGAACCAGATCAGCGGGGAGATGGACTTCGACGCGTGGAACCAGGCGCGCGTTGCGGAGAAGCGGACGCGAACGTGGCGGCAGACGCTGGACGATGTCGAGCGGGATTATGCGGAGGCGGTGGAGCTGATCATGCGGCTGGAGCCGCGCGAGTACCGGATGCGCGGGGTGACGCCGTGGAAGGAAGCCGCCATCACCCGACCGGCTCTTCCGACGACGGCAGACACGCAATCCATCGAGACGCTCATGACATTCCACTGGCGGCACATGAACGGCCACGCGCGGCACATCGAGCGGTGGCGCAAGAAACGCGGCATCTGAACCCGTTGCGCAGTGAAAAAGCTTAGCCGCAGAGGACGCAGAGATCCCAGAGAGGTCCCTGCCTCATCTGTGCGCTCTGTGGCTTAAGCCTTTTCAATCTGCGATTAGTATAGGAAACTCCACAGGATTCTCTTTCATTCCCACCCTCCTGCTAATGTGCTCTAAGTTGCAGAACGCGCAACGTCTCCGCGCGATGATGCCATCCTGAGAAAGACGATTATCGGGAAGGCTAACGGAATGAACGCACCAGGCAATCAATCGGGCGAAAAAGTCGAGACAGCGCGGCTCCATCCGCAGACAGACGTGGGTTCGGTGACGCTGAAGGTCGGGGACCTGCGCCGGTCGCTGGCGTTTTACGCGGGCCGGCTGGGGCTGGCAGTGCTGGAACAGGGCGAAGGCCGCGCGGTGTTGGGCGCGGGGAGCCGGCCCGTTGTGGCGCTGGAGGAAGTTCGCGGCGCGCATCCGCAGCCGCCGCGCGCGACGGGGCTCTACCACGCGGCGATCCTGTTCCCCGACCGGCGGAGCCTGGGCATCAAAGTGGCGCAGCTGGCGTCCGCCGGCATCTCAGTGGGGCAGGGCGACCACCTCGTGAGCGAGGCGTTTTATCTCAGCGACCCGGACGGCAACGGGCTGGAGCTTTACCGCGACCGGCCGCGTTCGGAGTGGCAGTGGGACGGCGACTCGGTGCGCATGGCGACCGACCCGGTCGACGTGGAGGGGATGTTTGCGGAGATCGGCGACCTCGACGCGGCGATGGGCAGCGTCGATGCGCCGGACGGCACAAAGCTCGGCCACATGCACCTCCGCGTCGGCGACGTGGCGCTGGCGGAGAAGTTTTACGTCGACGCGCTCGGGTTCGACGTGACCGCGCGCTGGCCGGGCGCGCTGTTCGTGTCGGCCGGCGGCTATCACCATCATGTGGGCCTGAACACGTGGCAGAGCCGGGGCGCGCCGGCTGCGCCGGAGGACAGCGCGGGACTGCGCGAGTTCAGCCTGGTCCTGCCCGACTCCGCTGAGGTGGAGCGGGTGGCGGCGCGGGTGGCAGATGCCGGTTTTGCGGCGTCGCGTGATGGCGACACGGTTCTGCTCGCCGATCCGTTCGAAAACCGCATCCGGCTGGTTCTAACCTCGCAAGATTAGCTTTTTGCCACAGAGGGCACAGAGAGCGCAGAGAGTCGGGCGCGACTAATTCGCGCCCAAAAAGCTCTACGCCCGCTGTCATCGCTTTGGCAATAATCCGTTTCTTAATTACACACAAATCGAGTACAATACTCAGACTCACGCAGCCTTCCCGCCGGAGGGAACACGGAAGCCACTCGCACCCGGCTGCGGCAGTGACCCCAATTGTGAAGGAGAGACATCCATGACTGGTGTTCGAGTGCTGGTGGGAACTCGAAAGGGCGGATTCGTGTTGACTTCGGACGGCAAGCGCAAGAACTGGAAGGTGGACGGCCCGCACTTCGGGGGGTGGGAAATCTACCATATGAAGGGGTCGCCGGTCGACCCCAACCGCATCTACGCCTCGCAGTCCAACTCGTGGTTCGGGCAAATCATGCCGCGGTCGGACGACGGCGGCAAGACGTGGGAGACCGTCGGCAACGAGTTCGCCTACGAAGGCAGCGTCGGCACGCACCTGTGGTACGACGACACGCAGCATCCGTGGGAGTTCGCGCGGGTGTGGCACCTGGAGCCGTCGCTCAGCGACCCGGACACGGTGTACGCGGGCGTCGAGGACGCGGCCATGTTCAAGACGACGGACGGCGGCAAGACGTGGCAGGAGCTTTCGGGCCTGCGCCTGCACCCTTCCGGTCCGACCTGGCAGCCGGGAGCGGGCGGGCTGGGCCTGCACACGATCCTGATTGATCCGACGAACGAGCAGCGGATGTACGTCGCGATCTCGGCCGCGGGCGCGTTCCGCACGGAAGACGGCGGGACGACCTGGCAGCCGATCAACCAGGGATTGCATTCCGATTTCATCCCTGATCCTAACGCGGAGACGGGTCACTGCGTACACCGGATCGCCATGCACCCTTCGCGGCCCAACGTGCTCTTCATGCAGAAGCACTGGGACGTGATGCGCAGCGACGATTCGGGCACGTCGTGGCACGAGGTCAGCGGTAACCTCCCGACCGACTTCGGTTTCCCGATTGCAGTGCATGCGCACGAGCCGGAGACGGTCTACGTAGTGCCGATCAAGAGCGACTCGGAACACTATCCGCCGGAAGGGAAGCTGCGCGTCTACCGGAGCCGCGGGGGCGGCAACGAGTGGGAAGCGTTGACCAACGGGCTGCCGCAAAGCGACTGCTACGTCAACATCCTGCGCGAGGCGATGTCGGTCGACACGCTGGACGACTGCGGCGTCTACTTTGGGACGACGGGCGGGCAGGTGTACGCGTCGACGGACGGCGGCGATCACTGGGAGGCGATCGTGCGCGACCTGCCCGCGGTGTTGTCGGTCGAGGCGCAAGTTCTCCCATGATTCGCGTGATCCTCCCCTACCACCTGCGGACGCTCGCGGGGACGGGCCGCGAGGTGCAGTTGGACGTTGCGGGGCCGGCGACGCAGCGGTCGATTCTCGACGCGCTCGAAGCGGCATACCCTCCGTTGCGGGGCGCGGTGCGCGACCCGGTGACGGGCAAGCGCAGGGACCTGATGCGTTTCTTTGCGCAGGGCAAGGATTACACCCTGCTCGGGCCGGATGATCCGCTGCCGGATGCGGTGGCGAGCGGTGCAGAGCCGCTGCAGATTGTCGGCGCAATCGCCGGCGGTTGAACGAAGAGACCAGGTTTCGCTGTGAAACCTGGTCTCTTATTAATTGGGAATACGTCATACTTGCGTTTATATAGACCGGTTGTTATAATCGCAGCAGAGGGTTGAAATGAGCACGCGCGAACAGATCATCGAGACGACGTCGCACCTGCTGGAGCAGCAGGGGTACTATGCGACCGGGTTAAACCAGATCGTGCAGGAGAGCGGCGCGCCGAAGGGGTCGCTCTACTACTACTTCCCGCAGGGGAAGGAGGAACTCACCGCGGAGGCGATCGACCGGTCGGCGCGGGAGTTCACGCGCATCATCGAGACCGAACTGGCGCGCTATGATGATCCGGCGGAGACGATTTATCAGTTCATGCAGGGGCTGGCCGAGCACGCGCAGGCTTCGGACTGCCGGGGCGGCGCGCCGATTGCGACGGTGGCGCTGGAGACCGCGGGGCACAGCGAACGGCTGACCGCGGCGTGCCAGGCGGCCTACGGCCGCTATCAGAGCGCTTTTGCGGCGCGCTTCGTCGCATCCGGCTTCTCGGAAGAGCGGGCCGCGCAGTTAGCGACTCTCATCGTCGCGGCCATCGAAGGCGGCATGATCCTCAGCCGCACGCAGCGCAGCGCGGCCCCGCTGCAGACTATTGCGGGCGATCTGCGCGATATCGTGAGCTTCTCATATAAGCGGTAATCAGGGTTGGCAGGGGAGCAATTGCTATTCCCCGGTGTATATAGACTAGTCTATTGAACAGGAGGCATTATGAGGCTGGCGGTGTTTGGCGCGACGGGCGGAACGGGCAGGCTGGTGGTGGAGCAGGCGCTGGCGGCGGGGCACGAGGTGACGGCGCTGGCGCGCAATCCGGACAAGCTGGGCATCGAGCACGCAAGACTGAAGGTGGTGAAGGGTGACATCGCGGACGCGGCGAAAGTGGAAGAGGTGATTGCCGAGAGCGATGCAGTGATCAGCTTGCTTGGTCCGCGCCGCGACAACCCACCGTTCGCAATCAGCCAAGGGATGGACAGGATCGTCGCCGCGATGAAGAAGCGCGGGGTCAAGCGGATCGTCATGACCGCGGGCATGGGTATTCCGGCTCCGGGGGACGAGCCCAAACTGATCAATAAGGCCATCAGCGCGCTGTTGGGGTTGATGGCGAAGGATGCGGCCGAGGACATGCGGCGGGCAGTGGACGTTGCGCGGACGTCGGGGCTGGAGTACACCGCACTGCGTGTGCCGCGCCTGACTGACAAGCCCGCGGGCCAGCCGATCAAGTACGGCTACGTGGGCAAGGGCGTCGGGTTCGAGCTGGCGCGGGCGGATTTCGCGACGGCGCTGCTGGAGGCCGCGACACAGGGTAAGTTCGTCCGCGAGATGCCGGGCGTGAGCAACTGAGGATAGAGTGATGTTAGTAGAGGTCTGGCAGGACACGGTGTGCCCGTGGTGCCGCATCGGGGAGCGGCATTTGCAGCTGGCGTTGGAGCAGTGGCAAGGGGCGCCGGTGGAGGTGCGGTATCGCAGCTTCTTTCTGGACCCCACCATCCCGGTCGAGGGGCGGGAGTTTGGCGCGGCCATGGCGCAGAAGGGCGGGGGGCAGATACCGCTCGAAGGGTTCTTCGCGGAGCCGCGGCGGCGGGGTGAGGCGGTCGGGCTGAAATTCAACTTCGAGCAGATCACGTGGATGCCGAACACGATGCTGTCGCACCGGCTGGTGGCGCTGGCGCCGGAGGACCGGCGCGAGGCCGTGCTGCGCGCGGTGTACGCCGCGTTCTTCGAGCATGGGCCGCGATGGCGGAACACCTGGCGACGGACGCGGGCAAAGCCGAGGTGCTGGCGGACGTCCGCGAGGCGCAGGAGCTTGGGATCAGCGGCGTGCCGTTCTTCGTGTTCGGCAGGCGGTACGCGTTGAGCGGCGCGCAGCCCCCGGAGACCATCCTGGCCGCGCTGAAGCGCACCTCAGACGACCTGGCCGCGGGCAAGTGATTGTTAGCCACAGAGGACGCAGAGGTCTCAGAGAGACCCTCTGAGTTCTCTCTGTCACCTCGATGGCAAAGAGACTCCGTATTCGCAAAGCAGAGGAAGAGATGACAACCAACGGAAGAATCCTGGTGACCGGCGCGACCGGTAACGTGGGCCAGGAGGTGATCAAGGAGCTGCGGCGGCGCGGGCAGCGCATCGTAGCGGCGGTGTTCGACGAGCGGGATGCGCAGCGCGCGCCGGCGGACGTGGAGAAGGTCACGCTCGACTTCGACCGCCCGGAGACCTTCGCGCCGGCGATGCGCGGCATCGACAAGCTGTTCTTCATGCGGCCGCGCGGACGTGGAGCGGCGGCTGCACCCGGCCATCGACGCGGCGCAGGCTGCGGGCGTGAAGCAGATCGTGTTTCTGTCGCTGATGGGGGTGAACCCGCGCGTGCCGCACTACAAGGTCGAGCAGAAGATCCTGGCGACGGGGCTGCCGTATACGTTCGTTCGCCCGAGCTTCTATATGCAAAACCTGGACACCTTCTACCGGGACGATATCCGGCTGCGCGACGAACTCTTCGTGCCCGCGGGCGGGGCGAAGACGAGCTTTATCGACGTGCGGGATATCGGGGCGGTGGCGGCCATGGCGCTGGCGGAGCCGGGGCA
>JALOOB010000193.1 GCA_025454635.1 Anaerolineae bacterium | reverse complement strand
GTAAGGGCACGCATAGGTTCGCTCCTGTGTGCAAGTGTAATGACACAAGTATACACGGGAGCGAACGCAGGGTCAACAAGTAAGGGCTAACTAACGCGGATACCCCTTCGGCCACACCGGGTCTTCTTCCGCCTCCGCGCCCTCCGCCGGCTCTTCTTCCGGCTCCGGCGCGGACCGCTCGTATATCTCGGTCAGGTCCGCAAGCCGGTAGGCCAGGTGCGAGGCCAGCATCGGCTCGGTATAGCGCCAGTGCCAGTTGCCGCTCGCGCGCGAGGGGAAATTCATCCGCGCTTCCGCGCCCAGGCTCATCACGTCCTGCAACGTCGCAACCGCTTGGTCAGACGCGCTCGACCACGCGGCCCAGATGAAGTCCCAGGCGATGTCGTGGGCATCGGTCCGCAGATAGCGCCGGATGTAGTGCCGCTCGAGCTCCGTGCGCTCCGGCTCCCAGTAGTAGCCGACGGTCGTGTTGTTGTCGTGCGTCCCGGGGTACACGATGCTGTTGCTCTCGTAATTATGAGGCAGATACTTCGGCGCCAGCTCCATGCCAAACGCAAACTGAAGGATCTTCATGCCCGGCAGGTCGAACTCCAGCCGCAGCGCGTCCACGTCGGGCGTGATTACGCCGAGGTCCTCCGCGATGAACGGCAGCTCGCCGATCGCGTCCCGCAGCGCGACGAATAGCTCGCGGCCCGGCGCCTTGATCCATTTGCCCGCAATCGCCGTCTCTTCGTCCGCCGGAATCTCCCACGCGGCCGCAAACCCGCGGAAGTGATCGATCCGCGCGATGTCCACGAACTTGAGCGTTTGCTTCACCCGATCGATCCACCACCGGTAACCGTCCGCGCGCATCTGCTCCCAGTTGTAATGCGGGTTGCCCCAGCGCTGCCCGCTTGCGGAGAACAGGTCCGGCGGCACCCCCGCGATGACGGTCGGATTCCCTTCCTCGTCCAGCTTGAACTGCTCCGGGTTGGCCCACACGTCCGCGGAGTCCTCCGCGACGAAGATCGGCACGTCGCCGATGATGCGAATTCCGTTCTCCGCCGCCCGCGCCTTCAGCGCCGACCATTGATCCCAGAACACCCACTGCAGAAACGCGTGGTAGCCCACCTCGTCCGCAAGTTCTGCCCGCGCGGCTGCCAGCGCAGCCGCCTCGCGCAGGCGCAGCGCGCGCGGCCAGTCGTGCCAGCTTCCGCCGCCATGCTGCGCCTTGATCGCCATGAACAACGCATAGTCGGGCAGCCAGCTCGCGCTTTCGTCCTGGAACCACGCGTAGCCCGCGCGCTGTTCACGGGTGGCGTTCGCCTTGAAGTGCTCGTATGCCGCTCGGAGAAGCCCTTGCTTGTAGCCAATGACGGGGCCAAAATCCACGCGATCCCCGGGGAAGTCCGGCGCGGCGCTAAGCGCGCTGTGGGGCAGCAGGCCGGAGTGCGCCATGCCCTCCGGGCTGATCAACATCGGATTGCCCGCGAACGCGGAGAAACACTGGTAAGGCGAATCGCCGTAGCCCGTCGGGCCGAGCGGCAACACTTGCCATAACTGCTGTTTCGCAGTGGCCAGCCAGTCGATGAACTGATACGCGCCCCGGCCGAGGTCTCCAATGCCGAAGCGCGAGGGGAAGGACGTCGGGTGACAGAGCACGCCACTGGCTCTCGGAAAGGGCATTGCTACCTCCTACGCAGAACTTCTAAGTCGAGGACGAACGATGTTGCCACAGAGCGCACCGAGGACTCAGAGCATCCCGATGGCTCCGTATGGCCGGCCTTTCCTGTATATCGCAAGTCCCGGTAAGCATTCTGTTAGCGCCGTCCTTGCGTATCAGCGGAAGCATCCTGAGCGGACCCGAAGGGTCGAGACGCAGTCGAAGGAGGCTTCCGCTGATACGCAAAACGAGCGCCCTGCGCTCTCTGTGTCCTCTGTGGCAAAAAAGCTAACTAGTGCGCGCTCTTCTTCGGAGTGCGCCAGAAGACAAGGTCGCCCCCGAACATCTGGCGGAACTGCGCCTCGAATGTGGGGGCAATGACCAGCAGCAGGGTGACCGGCGCCAGCAAGGGCCACGTCAGCAGCTCCAGCAGCAGCCGGATCGGCCGCCAGCCGGGGCTCGCGCGCCGGCTGGTCAGGTGCTCGTAAAGCCACGCGGCCAGCGTGCCGCCCGCGCTCAGCAAGTTGCCCGACTGGAGCGTCACCGTATAGAAGCCGGGGATCGGCGCCGCGACGGCAATAAAGCCGTGCTGCAACACCATGACGATCGACCCGATGCCCAAAAGCAGGCCGGCCACGGTGAAGATAATGTGATCGTGCAGCACCTTCGCCAGGTAAACCATCTTCGGCCCCAACGGCACGTCCGGCCACCGGTTCCACTGCTGGAACATGTACCCGATGTCGCTTGCGCCCCACGCATGGCGAACTCGCTGCTTGTAGAAGATGCGGAACGCCTGCCAGATCGTCGCCCCCACCACCGAGTCGCCGCTTGTGGGCAGGAAGATCGGCTCCAGCGTCACGCGTCCGCCCGTGCCAAACAGCGCGCGCAGGAAGATGTGCCAGTCCTCCGCGATCACCATCTCGTCCCAGTAGCCGATGTCCTCCGCCAGCCGGTAGCTCAGGGTGTACGTGCTCAACGGCAGGTTCACCGCAATCGGGTTGCTCAGTTCCGAGACCTGCACCATATTGTTGAGGAACCCGAGCAGGCGGATCGGCGCGGGCGAGCGCCAGATATTATTGTTGAAGCGGAAAGGCGCCTGCCAGATGCGCTCGTGCCGCCGCGGGTCGGCCGCAAACTGGCGGGTGAGTTCGCTGAAATAGCCGGCATGGATGAGCGAATCCGCGTCGCACGAGGTGACCGTGAGCGAGTCAAGCGGCATCCCGACTTCGTAGACGAGATAATCGCGCGCGATCTTCGCGGCCCAGCTTTGATTGGCCGCCTTGCCCGGCGACTCGTCGGGCAGCCCAGCCGGGTGGACCGTCACCAGCATATGGGCGAACTGCGCGCCAAAGCGCGCCTTGAGCCGTTCGCCCTTCGCGCGCGATCCCGCTTCCGCCTCCTCCATTGCCATGACCACGGTCAGCGTCTCGCGGGCATTGTCCTGTTCGCCCAGACGCTCCAGCGTTCGCGCCACAACCTCTTCCGGCTCCTTGAAGTTCGCCAGGATCACCACATGGTGGACCGGCGCGGTCAGCCCGCGCGGGATGGCGCGCCCCTCCGCAGCCGTCTGTGGCGCGCGGCGTTGCAGCCGCCGGATGCGCATCTGGCCGACCGGATAGAACACGACCACCATGAGGAAGCGCAGCAGCAGGTACAGGCCGAGGACCTGGACCACCCAAAAGACGTTGTCCGGGTCATAAATCGCGACGGCGAGGAACGCGAGGAGCGCCGCGAGCACGAGCATGCCCGCGATCTTATAACTCCAGTGATGCGGATCGGTGATCGCATCCAGCCGGAGGTGCCGTTCCTGCGTCAGGGCGAGTGGGTCAACCGTCCACTCGGTAGGGGCAGCATCCCCGTCCCCGCTCCGTCCGCCGGGCAACTTCGCGCGCGGCGGCGCCTGCGTCGGGCTGTCCCACTCTAGTCGAGCCACAAATTACTCTCGCTAATCGGATCGCGCGTGGCATTGCGCCCGCTACGCGCTAACTTAGTATAGTCGAGCGAGTCAGGGCAGCAAAAAGAAGCAAGCGCGCCCAAGCGCCGCGCCGCTGCTTGTTATGCTTATGATTAGCTTAAGAAAGAAAAATGGGCAGACGGCGTTGCGCCGTTCTGCCCATCATTCCCAAGGACGACCGAGGTCGCCCCGCCCTCCGCCTTACTTCTGCGCCGTCGGCTGCGCCGGCGCCATCAACCGCTCGGCGGCAATTTGCGCCTGCCGCGCCAGGTCGATCGCATTGCCCAGCACCCGCGCGGCCTCCTGCGGGCTATGGAACCCTGTCGAGTTCTCCGACATGACGAAGTCATAGCGCATCGACGCCTGCCGGTGGAAGTTCTGCGCTTCCTTCAACTGTTCGTCCGTCAGCCCCGCCGCCTTCGCCTTCGCCAGCGCATCGATCGCCGCTTCGAGCGCGCCTTCGGTCGTGCGGAGCAACTGCGCCGTGTTGTTCTGGATGATCAGGATGCGGTCCTTCAGCGCCTGCTCGTCCTGCTTGTGGCACGTGCCGCACGCCGCATTCACGTTGTCGAGCGGGCTGCGCAGCCAGTGGTCCGACACCTTCACCGACCCGTCCCGCACATACGGCATGTGGCAGTCCGCGCACGCAACGCCCGAACGATAGTGCAGGCTGGTCGAGAACATCTCGAACTCAGGGTGCTGCATCTTCAGCATCGGCGCGCCCGTCTCCTTGTGCGCCCAGTCCTTGAACCCGTACTCGTCGTAATACTCGTTGATGTTCTCGATCTGCAGGCCCTTTTCCCACGGGAAGACGAGTTCTTTCTTCTCGCCCTTGAAGTAGTACTCCACGTGGCACTGCGCGCAGACGTACGTCCGCATCTCCTGCCGCGTCGCCTTGGAGAGGTCGACCCCGCGCGCCTCCATCGCGTTCTTGAATGCCGGCCGGCTGATCCACAGCTCCATCGTGTCCGGGTTGTGGCAGTCGCGGCAGGTCGATCCCATGTGCAGTTGGCTCTCGAGCTCCTTGTACGGCGTCGAGTTGAACGCCTCCCACCCCATGTCTTCGATCAGAAGCGGCGCCTCTGCCGCGTGGCAGTTCGCGCACGCGCCCGGCTGCTTCACGACTTCCTGCCGCTCCGTCTCCTTCTGGTCTGTCAGCGCCCAGAAGTGGCCCCGCTCCTCGTTGAAGTCGACCGAGAAGGCGTAACCCGCCCACACACGCTTCAGGATTGGGTATCGCTCCAACTTGTCAAGCGGAACCGAACCGCCGAAGGGCGTCTCGTTCGTGTCAATCTCGGTCTTCTTGAAGGTGTCGTACTGGCGCGGGAAGTTCTGCCCCCACACCGCGGGATCAAGTTCGCGGTTCGCAATCTCGACGGTCTTCAGTGGGTACTCGACCGCCTCCGCCTTGCGCGTCTGGATGTTGGTCAGGAGGGCCGCAATGCCGCCCATGATCACCAGGCCGAGAACAAACGCGAGCCCTACCCAGAGCCACGCGCGCTTGGATTTCATAATTCCTCCTTACTGGGTTCCGTGCCCGACGCCTTCGTGGCACGTGAGGCAGTCGGTGGGGTCCTCGGTGCCGGCGTGGTTCATGCTGACGGTCAGGTCGCCGTGGCAGTACAGGCAGGCGTGCTGCGTAACTTCACGGTTCATCTCGGTGATGCGGATCGGCTCCGCGAACGCGCCGGTCGTGAACATCAGGCTGTGACGAAAGCCATTGATGCCCTTCACCGCGTATTTTGAGACGATGTTATCGTGGGGCGTGTGGCAGTCGTTGCACGTCGCCACCGCGTGGTGGGTGCCCCGGTTCCAGCGGTCGAACTGCTCGCGCATAATGTGGCAGTTGGCGCAAGAGGCGGGGTCATTGGACAGGTACGATAGGCCCTGGGCATAACTGAACGTGAAGCCGCCAAGGCCCACGATGCCGCCGAACACGCCGGCCAGCGCAAGCCAAATCCAGAGTGGAAAGGCGCTGAAGAAGCGGGCGGTGCGTTGGCGGGCGGGTTCGGGTCTGGGCGTTTCAGGCTCGGACGCCCCCGGGGCTGGCTGCCCTGGGACAGGGGGAGCGTTCTGCATCTGGACTCCTTCGTCAGAGGGATAACTGCAGCTGGCTAATAATCACACTAAGCATGAATTTTCACAAGTTCCGTAGTCAGGGGCACGTCCTTTCCGCTTAGCAGTATGGCCTGTTGCGCGATGAACACCAGCCCGCGGCAACACGGCACCTCCATGTACGCGACGCGAATGCTGCGGATGTTCGCCGCCTGGATCATCTGAGCCAGCTTGTTGATATACGCCTGCCCGTCGTCGAGCTTCGGGCAAGCCACCGCGATCGCGCCGTCGCGCAGAAAATCCGCGTGCATGTTCGGGTTGGCGAACGGCACGCAGTCCGCGATCAGCGTTAGCTGCGCATCCTGCAAGAACGGCGCATTCGGCGGCAGCAGCGTCAGCTGCACCGGCCACTGGCGCAGCTCCGACTTCGCGCGCGCCTCGCCCGCGCCGCCAACGCCGATCGGCGCGCCCTGGTCGCCCAGCGTCGGCTGCTCCCACGCGTCCATCCGCACCGAGGGACACATCGCCACCGGCGCGCGCGCCGGCTTTGGCGCCTCGTAGGACGAGGTCATCCCGTGCGCCTTCAAGTGCTCCACGTGCCGCTCCACCAGCTCCGGCGACTTCTCGCCCAGGTAAGTGAGCACCCCCGGCTCGTCATACGCCTCGACCTCCAGCTCTGTCACGGTCAGCGCGCCCTGCGGGCAATCGCCCAGGCACGCGCCCAGCCCGTCGCAGTAGCTCTCCTTCACGAGCCGCGCCTTGCCGTCGATGATCTGCAGCGCGCCCTCCACACACGCGGGCACGCAGTTGCCGCACCCGTCGCACTTCTCCTCGTCAATGGTAATGATCTTGCGAATGGTCTTGGTCATAATAATAGCTCCGATGAATGCGCTGGAACCGCAAAGAATCGAAGGCGCAAAGCTGGTGGTTAACTGGCCTTCGGCTTCCCCATCATATCGCGGTACACGTCCTCACCCACGCACTGCTCCGCGTAGCGGCACCACTGGATGCACGACTGGAGGTTATTGTAAACCACGAAACCGCACGTGTCGCAGGCGACCTTCTTGTCGATCGAGAACAGCTCCACATCCGACCCGCACTCCGGGCACGACTTGATCGTCAGTGTGATGTCCTTGCGCAGGCTGGCCGAGCCGGGACAGTAATGCTCAAGCATTCTGAGCCTCCTCCTCGACTGAAAGCACTACAAGGTACGGCAGCGAGATGGCCCCCGTCGGGCACGCCGGCTCGCATTGTCCGTCGTACTCGCACAAGTCGGGCCGCGCAAGCGTGGCCTTCCCGTCCGCCAGCGCCAACGCGCCCGCCCCGCACGCAGGCAGACACTCGCCGCAGCCGTCGCACGCCGCCGTATCGATCTCGGGCAAAATATCGTAGCTCATTCGGTCCTCCCCCGGCGCGAAAACGCTCCGCGTCCTCTTTCACAATAGCCGCGAAGCGTTCCCATGTAAGCTACTTTTGTCGCTTTGAGCTACATGCCCTCGCCCACCGCCACCAGCCCCTCGCGGTCCTTGATGACGATGCGGTGCCGGTCGAACTCGATCAGCCCATCCTCGCTCAACTCGCGCAGCGCCCGGCCGATCATCTCGCGCACTGTGCCCAGTCGGGCCGCCATCTCCGCCTGCGTGACCATCTGGCTGCGGTCCAGCTCTCCCGCCGTGGCCGCGCGCCCCGCTTCGGTCAGCAGCAATCGCGCCAGCCGCGACTTGACCGAGCGCAAGGAGAGGTCCTCGACCATCGCGACGAGGTGCCGCGCCCGCCGCGCGATGCTCTCAATCAGCGCCCATGCGAGCGCCGGATGCGCGGTCGCCAGCCGCTGCATCTCCCCGCGCGTGATGACCCACAGCGTCGCATCGGTCACCGCGCCCGCGCTCGCCGGATTCGGCCCGCCGTCGAGCACCGCCACGTCGTTGAACGTGTCGCCCGGGCCCATCCGGTGCAGGATTTGCTCCCGGCCTTGCGGAGATACCTTGAAAATCTTGACCTCGCCTGCCGCGACGATGTGAAGTCCCCCACACGGGTCCCCTTCGAGGAAGATGACCTGGCCGCGGTCGAAGTGTCGCTCGACCGCGGCGGCCGCCAGCGCTTCCAGCACGCCGTCGGACAGCGCGGCGAAGTACGGCACGCGGCGGAGCAGAGGCAATGCTGGATGCGAGGCGTTCATGTCGTCAGGATAACCCGCGCGTCCACCGCGACCGCACCGGCGCCGCCGGTCCCCTCCGGCAGGACAAGCAGGGGGTTGACGTCCAACTCAGCGACCTCTTCGTGATCCGCGGCCAGCCGCCCGATCCGCACGATCGCGTCGACCAGCGCGGCCCGGTCCGCCGGGGCAGCCCCGCGCAGCCCGCGCAGCAGCTTCGCCGAACGCACCTCGTCGATCATCGCCTCGGCATCCGCTGTGGTCAGCGGCGCGATGCGGAAACTGACGTCGGCCAGCGCCTCCACGTAGATGCCGCCCAGCCCGAACATGACAAGCGGCCCGAAAGTCGGGTCGCGCTTGACGCCCACGATCACCTCTTGCCCGCCGCGCACCATCTCCTGAACCTGAATGCCGCGGATGCGCGCGTCGGGGTGCGCTGCCTTCGCCCTCGCCAGGATCGTCTCGAAGCCCTCGCGCACGGCCGCCTCGTCCGCCGCGCCCACGATCACGCCCCCGATATCCGACTTGTGCAGGATGTCCGGGCTGATGATCTTCAGCGCCACCGGGTAGCCGGCGCGGTCCGCGAAGGACACCGCGTCGGCCGGGTCGAGCGCCAGGGTCGACTGCGCCGCGCGGATGCCATACGCTTCGAGCAGCGGCAGCGCGTCGGCCGCGTCGAGCGCAGCTTTGCCCGCCGCGTGCGCGACGGTCAGGATGTCCTGCGCCTTGCGGCGACCCCGCGCCCGCGCCGCTCGCTCCGCGTCCACCGCCTCGACAATAACCTCGCGCGCCGCATACCTTTCCTCGGACACGCGTCGCTGGCGCAATGCGCCGAACGCGGCCACCGCATCCTCCGGGAACGTGTACGCCGGGATGCGCAGCCGGTGCGCGGTTGCGGTCGCCTCGGTCAGGCTGACGTCGCCCATCAGGCACGCCAGCACCGGCTTTGGCTGACCGGTTTGTGAGGCCGCTGCCGCGCCAAACGCCTCGACGACCGCCACCGGGTTGACAAGCGCCTGCGGCACGAGCACGGCCAGCACGCCGTCGCAATTCGGGTCCGCCAGGGCCGCGTCCATCGCTGCCCGGTAGCCGCGTTCGTCCGCGCCGCCGAGCAGGTCGACCGGCCCGCCCAATTGCGCGTCCGCGGCCACGACGGGCCGGAGCGCCGCCTGCGTCTCCGGCGATGACCGCGCGAGCCGTAGGCCGCAAGATTCCAACGTGTCCGCCGCCAGCGCGGCCGGTCCGCCCGCGTTCGTCACGATTGCGATCCGGTTGCCCCTCGGCAGCGGCTGGTACGCGAAGGCCAGCGCCGCGTCGAACAGCGCCTGGATGCTCTCGACCTCGATCGCGCCCGCCTGCTTGCACGCCGCGCGGAACGCCGCGTGCGCGCCGGCCAGCGCGCCGGTGTGCGAAGCCGTCGCGGCCTGCCCGCTGCCCGTGCGCCCCGTCTTGAGCGCGATCACGGGCTTCTTGCTCGCCGCCGCTCGGAGCGCGGGCAGAAACGCCTCCCCGCCCTTCACGTCCTCCAGGTACACCGTGATCACCTTCGAGCGATCGTCATCCGTCAGGAAGCGGATCACGTCCGTCTCGTTGACGTCCGCCTCGTTGCCCAGGCTCAGGAAGCGGCTGAAGCCGATGCCCTGCCCGATCGTCCAGTCGATGACGCCCCCGCACAGCGCGCCGGATTGCGATAGGAACGCGATTTCGCCCTTCGGCGGCATCCCCTTGACGAACGTCGTGTTCAAGGGCGTGTACGTGTCGATCACCCCGATCCCGTTCGGGCCCATCACGCGCATCCCGTAGCGCCGCGCGCTCTCCACCATCTCCCGCTCGCGCGCGGCCCCTTCCGGCCCGACCTCGCGGAACCCCCCCGAGATCACGACCGCGGCCTTGATCCCGCGCTTCCCGCAGTCCTCGATGGCCTCGCTCACCGCTGTCGCCGGAATGATCAGCACCGCCAACTCGACCGGGTCGGGCACGGCTGAGATGTGCGCATAGCAGCGCAGCCCGAGGATCTGGTCCGCCTTTGGGTTGATCGGGTAGATCGGTCCGCGGTAGCCGGTGTCCGGGTCAACCAGGTTGCGGATGACGCCGTAACTCAGCTTGGACGGATCGCGGCTCGCCCCGATGATCGCAACCCCCTGGGGAGTGAAGAACGGTTGCAGCGAAGATGAGCGGTCAGTCATCGGGTCCCCTACTGCGCCAGCGCCGCAAGCGCGACGTCGGGAATATCGGTGATGATCGCATCGACGCCGATCTCGGCCAGCCGGCGCATCTCCGCCTCGTCGTCGACCGTCCACACCCGCACCGGCAGGTTACGCCGCTTCGCCGCGGCCACGTACTCGCGCGTCGCCATCCCCAGTTCGGGATGCAGGCCGTCCGCGCCAGAGTGGCGGAAGATTAGCCCCCACCGCGTCCAGCCCGGCAGGTCCGCCGCCAGCAACAGCGCGTGTTCGATCTCCGGCCCTGCCTGCTTCGACTTCCGCAGCGCAAACGGGTTGAACGAGCTGATGACCACATCTTCCATCATGCCGTGCCGCCGAACGACCCCCACAACGTCGGGCCCGAGCCCGGATTGCTTAACCTCGATCGTCTTGAGCTCGATGTTGACCAGCAGCTTGCCGCGCGCCGTTTCGAGCGCCTCGTCGAGCGTGGGGATCGTGGTTCCGGCGAACTCAGAGCCGAAGTGCGAACCCGCATCGAGCGCCCGCAACTCTTCGAAGGTGTGCGCGCTGACCCGTCCGGCGCCGTTTGAGGTCTTTTCCAGCGACAGGTCGTGGAAGATGACGAGCTTGCCGTCCGAGCTGTACTGGACGTCCAGTTCAACCCCGTCCGCGCCCAGGCGTATCGCCGCTTCGAAGGCCGGCAGCGTGTTCTCCGGCGCCGCCCGCTTCGCGCCCCGGTGCGCGAAAACTAGGGGACGATTAGTGACAGTGCGTTTCATGTCGACCTCATTGTCTGATCGTGCTGAACCTGCTTCACCGCGTCTTGCGCGCCAGTTCGACGAGCCTCTGCCCGTCCCACAGCTCGATCGGCTTTCCCGCAGCCCATTCCCGCGCGCGCTTCGAGATCGCGCCCGTCGTCGCCAGCCACGCCCGATCGCCGCGCTCGTGAATGAGCGTGCCGTACAACTCGCGCACGGCCGGCTCGCCCACGGTGCCGCGATACCGCTTGCATTGCACCAGCCCCGTGTTGATCGGCGGCTTCGACACCTCGATGTCGACGCCGTGGTCGCCGCTGTACTGCGTATTGCGCACGCGGAAGCCGTTCAGCTCGAACATCATCCCGATCCACACTTCGAACTCGGCCGGGTCGAGCGCCAGCATTTCGGCCAGCGTCCGCACGCGGCCGAACCTTCGCCGCAGCGCGGACTTACTCGCGTTCCGCTGCGCAAGCAGCACCGGCCCGGCCAGCGCCAGCATGTGCAGGACGGCCGCAGCCAGCGGGACCCAAACGGGCAGCCAGTTCCACCACCCCAGTCCGACCCGCAGCGCGATCACCGCGGGCCAGATCAGCACCCAGAGCGCCGCGCCGACGAGCCACTGCCATGGCGCGCGTCCCGGCTCCACCATCTCGGCAGCCGCCGCGCCGCGCGCCAGGGTCGCAAGTGTTCCCCGCCGCGACAACTCCGCGCGCGCCCGCGCCACTTCTTCGGGCGAAGGCAGCCAATCGGGTTCGCCCGAAACCTGTCCGTCGTCGTAAGGCATCAGCGAGGCTTCATACTTGAGCAACACGATTTTGTCCTTCGAGGAGCGCCGCCCGGCCTACCGCCGGTATCGGATCACGGTGGCGCGGGCAAAATCCGCCCGCTCGACCTCTTCCGCGTTCGCCGCCAGCCACTGCCCGGTGAGGTCGCGGCGGTCCCACATCTCCGCTTCCGAAAAAACAAGCCAGACCGTCTCCGCGCCGCCTAGTTTCGTCGCCATCCAGGCGTCGGCCTCCGCTTCGCTCATGCCGGCATTCGTGTACGGGCCGTCGACGCCCTGCCACGCAGGATCGCGCGGATTGCGGCCCGCGCTGGCATAGTACGTGAACGTGTAGCGATTATACGGTATCTGGAACATCAACGCATCGTCTGCTTCGATGCGTTGCGCAACGTACGCCGCTGCCGCGCGGAAGTCCGCCTTGATGGGCTGAGTGGCCTGAAGATACAGGCTCCAGCCGTTGAGCGCAAGTATGACCGCGCCCGCTGCGATGCCCAGCGGCCGCCATTCGTCCGCCAACGCCACGATCCCGCACGCCAGCAGCGCGAGGAACGCCGGCATCGCCCAGATCAGGTAGCGGTCGGTGAAGATCGGCATCCCGAGCGACACGAAGTAGATCAGCAGCGGCGGCAGCGCCAGCCATGCCAGGAGAATTCCGACGACGCGCCACCTTGCCGGTCGCCCCGGGGCCGCGGGTCGCCGCGACAGCGGCCAGACGAGACACCCCGCAACGAGCGCCACCATGTACGGCAGCAGCGAAACCGGCTGGACGCCGAGCACCCCGCGGCTGAACGCGCCCGTCAGCACCTGCGCGATGTCCCCCAGCGGCACGAACGGGTGCCCCGTGGTGAAGGACGACGTCCACGCCTGGGGCGCCCAGCGCAGAAACGGGAGATAGGGCAGCGCCAGCGCGAGCAGGTACAGCGCCGCGTTCCGCGCGCGCGGCCCGAACCGCCCGCCGGGCAGCGCCAGCAGCCAGATAATCTGCACCGGCAGCGCCAGCGCGGCCAGCAGGTGCGTATAGAAGCTCAGGGTCGTGAGGACGTAGAGGACGACCCAGAGGGCAAGGCGCCGCGAGCGGCCGCAGTCCGGGCGGGAAAGCTCCATAACCGCCAGCAGCGATGCGGGGATCAGGACGGTCAGAAGCGCGTACATCTTCGCTTCCTGCCCGTACCAGACGCCATACGGCGCGGTCGCCATCAGCAGCGCGGCGACGAGCCCGACCGTGCGGCCCGCCAGTCGCGCGGTAAGCGCGTACATCAGCGGCACGCTCACGACCCCGGCCAGCGCTGCGGGGTAGCGCAGCGCGAACTCGCTGTGCCCGGCCAGGTTCAGCCACGGTCCGAGCGCCAGGAAAAAGAGCGGCCCGTTCTGCCCCGGCTGGCGGAACATGGCGACGAACTGGTCAAGCGGCTGCGTGGCAAAGAGCAGCGCGTCCACCTCGTCGCGCCACAGGCTCTGGTTGAGCAGGGTCAGGACGCGCAAGGCAAACGCCAGCAGGGTGATCGCAAGCAGGATCAGGCGGGACGCGCGGGCCGGCATGGGCGGCTAGGAGTCGCTCTTCCGCCGCGCCAGCACGATGATGTACGCGATCCCGCCGATCAGCAGCGCGCTCCCGCACAGCAGCCACAGCGCGTTGAGGAACGCGACGCCGGCGACCACCACGGGGTTCCTCGGCGGGCGGGGAGTCGGCGTGGGGAATGGCTCGTTGAGCCCCCCGCCACCGGACACCGGCGGCTGCGCCAGCGGCAGCGACTGGATCTCGTCCGGGTTCGTGATGGTCGGCGCGGGCAGGAAGCCGCTCACCGTCGGCGTAGGCAATGCCGCGGTCGGCAGCGGCACGGACGTCGGCGCGTCAAGGGGCGGGAACGTTGCGCCCGGCTCGGGCGAGGTCGTCGGCAGACCGACATCGGCAGTGCCGAACGGCGTCACGGTCGCCGTGGGCGTCGCGGTCGGCAACAGCGGGGAGTCCTGCGCGGCAGGCCGCGCCGCGCTCGCGCCCGACAGCAGCAGGGTCAACGCCGCAGCGGCAAACGCGACGACCAACAGAAGCGAAAAGAGACGCCTGAAATTGCGAAATTGCGCAAGTGATCCTGAGCCTTCAGTCAGATGCAATCCGGTCGGTCATTATAGCATCCAGTCGCGCGTGTTCCAACTGCGCCCGCGATATCGCTCGCGCGAAAGCGGCAGATAAGGGGCGATAGCTTGACAAAGCGGGTTATAATGGGGTTCTTTGCGCCACTTAACGGCGCATATTTTGGTTCCGAGAAAGGGGTTCGATGCCCAAGATTCTCTTTCGACCGGGCGACGTGCTGGCGACCTCGGACGCGCTTCGCGCGCTGGAGTTCAACGAAGTGACCCCGCAGTGCCTGCTCGGCCGTCACATGAGCGGCGACTGGGGCGAGTTGCCCGCGCGCGAGCGCAAGAAGAATGAGTTGCGCGCCCTCACGGAGGACGGCCACGTCGTGAGCCGTTTCCGCCTGAGCGACGGCGAGATTGTCCTGGTCACAACCAACCTGAGCGAGTCCGGCACGCTCATCAGCCAGCCGGGCGACGATAAGCACATCGCAATCTTCGCCGAAGCATGGCGCCACCCGAGCTACGCGCTCGAACCGCCGGGCTACCCGCACTATCTCGTGCGGATCTGGCCGCGCCGCGCGGCGCCATATGGCCTCACGGCCGAATAGTCACGGCCGATGCGACGCTTGTCCGTTGCGTTTCGGCCCCCGGTGTGATAGTCTCGGCTTGTCGCTCAACCGCAGGGAGCAGCACGGAGGATGAGATGAGTCAGACCGTTCGCGAATGGATGAGTAGCCCCGTCATCTTTGTCGACGCCGATTCCACCGTGGCGCAGGCGCTGACGCTCATGCGCCGCCGCAACATTCACAGCCTGATGGTGGCTCTTTCGGGCGCCGATTTCGGCATCGTCACCACTACCGACATCCGCGACAAGATCGTCGGAATCGAGCGCGACCCTAAGGCGACCGTGGTGCGCGAGATTATGACTACGCCGGTCGTCACCGCGCATCCCGACATGACCCTTAGAGATTGCTCGCTTCGCATGAAGGAGAAAGGCGTCCATCACTTGCCCGTCGCGGACCAGCGCGGCATGATCGTCGGCATGATATCGGCCAACGACATCTTTGCCGCCATCGAAGAGATGGGCTGGGCAGCTCTATAAGACGTCGACGCTTCTTTCCGGGGCCGCAGGCATGCGCCGGCGGCCTTTTTCTTAGCTCCAGATCGTGCAAAAATACACGAAGTGTGACGCGCATCATACTCTAAGTGAAGCTTTTCACTTATGATCGGGCCACGGTGATCAATGCGCCGGAAGGGGGTCAGCGTGGCCAAACGGCTCTGTATACTTGATGCCGACTTGTGCGTCGGCTGCCAGCTTTGTGTCTTCGCTTGCGCACGGCGGCCTGGGACCGCGGGCGTGGCCGGCACCGGGATCTGGGTGCGCTCGGCGGGGGGGATCCGTAAGGGATTTGTCGTGATCGCATGCCGGGCCTGCGCGGATCCCTCGTGCGCGCGTGTCTGCCCCGTCGACGCGCTCGAAGTCAAGCCCGGCGGCGGCGTGCGCCTGCATCCGGAATTATGCATCGGCTGCCATAACTGCGTCGGAGCGTGCCCTTTCGGCGCGGCCATCTGGGACGCCAGCCGCGAGAAGCCCACGATTTGCACCGGCTGCGGTTACTGCGTCGACTACTGCGCGTACGACGTCCTCAAGCTCAAGGAACTGCCCGCCAACCAGGAGGAGGTCGTCTATGTTGGCCAATGAACCCCTCGACCGCGTCCTGATTATCGACCTGACAAAACGCCGGGCGACCGTCGAACACCGCACCGACTTGTTCCAGGCGGCCATCGGCGGCGCGGGCGTCGCAACCCGTCTGCTGCAGGAGGAATGTCCGGACGGAGCAGACCCGCTGGGGCCGGAGAACCCCATCATCTTTGCGGTCGGCCCCCTGTCTGGCCTCTTCCCCATGGCGAGCAAAACGGTCGCCATGTTCAAGTCGCCGCACACGGGCAACCTCGGTGAGAGCCACGCGGGTGGGCGCAGCGCCGTCGCGATCCGCATGGCAGGTTACGGCGCAATCGTCATTCGCGGCGCCAGTTCCTCGCCTGTGTACCTCGTGATCGAAGGCGACAAGGTCCATTTCCGCGACGCGCGGGCCATGTGGGGCATGCATAGCGCATATGCCACCGGCTCGATCATCCGCGACCGCGAAGCCGGCGCAGGCATGCGCACCATCATGCGCATCGGGCCCGCGGGCGAGAAATGCGTGAGCTACGCGTCCGTCATTACCGAGACTTACCGCCATTTCGGGCGGCTCGGGCTGGGCGCGGTGTTCGGCAGCAAGAAGGTCAAGGGTATCGTGGTGTCCGGTGTGCGCTCGCTGCCCGTCTCAGACCCGAAGCTCTATCGCAAGACTTACGATGAAATCTTCAAGGCGACAACCGAAAGCGCTCTGTTCAAGAAGTATCACGAGCTTGGCACCGCAGTGAACGTGCTGCCCATGGACGCAATGGGCGCACTGCCCACGCGCAACCTCCAGTCCGGCCATTTCGAGGGCGCAGATTGTATCTCGGGCGAGCGACTGGCGGAGGAATATCTCGGCCGGCGCGTTGCGTGCGCTCACTGCCCGGTCGCCTGCATCCACCTCGCCGCGGTCCGCTTCCCGTATCCCGACGAGCCGTATTTCTACAAGACCAACATGATCGCGTACGATCACGAGCCGCTCTTCGCCGTTGGGTCGATGCTCGGCGGCAAGGACGGCAGCCACGACACGCGCGAAATGTTCCGCCTGCTTGATGTTTCCGACGCGCTCGGGCTCGACGTCATGTCCATGGGCTGCTCGCTCTCTTGGGCGACCGAGGCGCTGGAGCGGGGGGTGATATCCGTGCGCGATACGGACGGCCTCAATCTGACCTGGGGCGACTATCCGACCTACGTCAAGGCAGCCGAGCGCATTGTGAGCCAGCCGAACGACTTCTACGCCGCGCTCGCGCGCGGTTCCGAATACGCCAGCAAGCACTACGGCGGCGCAGACTATGCGCTCGCGATGGGCGGCAACGAAATGGCCGGCTATCACACCGGGCCGGCCTGCCATGTCGGTTACCTCGCCGGCGCGCGCCACAGCCACCTTGACAATGCGGGCTATGCGCTCGACCAGAAGGGGGCGAAAAGCGGCGGGTTAACGCCGGAGAAGGTCGGCAAGGAGCTGGCAACCGAGGAGGGCTGGCGGCAGGTGCTCAACAGCCTCGTGATCTGCCTGTTCGCGCGCAACCTGTACACCGCAGATCTCACGCAGCGAGCGCTGGCGGTTTCAGGGTGCGAGATGAGCGCGGACGACCTGAACCGGCTGGGCCAGGAAACCCTCCGGCTTAAGCACGAGTTCAAGCGCCGCTGCGGCTTTGACCTGGAGGGGGTGCGCATCCCGCGGCGCATCCTGGAGACGCCGACGCCGATGGGTCGACTAGACGAGAGATTTATCCGGCAGGCGTTGCAGGTGTACCGGGAGGCCGTGTTGCCTGAGGCGATCCCGGCCTGAGGCGGTGAGTGGGGCTGAAGCCGACTACGAATCGGCTGTAGTCGGCTTCAGCGCCGCTCGGTTCCCTTGACCAATCCACGCTGATATGCGACCACGGCGGCCTGCGTGCGGTCCGCCGCATCCAGCTTCTGCAGAATCGCGCTGACGTAGTTGCGTACGGTTCCGGAAGCAAGGTGAAGATGCTGCGCAATCTCCGGGTTGCTGTACCCCTGGCAGATCAATTCGAGCACGGCCAACTCCCGCTCGGTCAGGCCCTCTGTCGCGGGCGGAGCCGGCGGCGCGGGGGTGGCGAACTGAGCGAGCAGCTTGCCCGCAACGGACGGGTCGATGAAGGTCTTGCCTTCAGCCGTGCCCTTGATGGCCGCAACGAGCAGCTCGCGCCGCGTGTCTTTCAGCAAGTAGCCCGATGCGCCCGCGCGCACCGCGTCCAGCACCCACGCCTCGTCGGCATACGTGGTGAGCACGAGCACGCGGATGCGCGGCCACCGCTTCCGGATCTGCTCGGTCGCCTGCACGCCGTTCATCACCGGCATCTTCAGGTCCATCAGGACGACGTCCGGTTGCCCCTCGCGTGCCAGGTCCAGCGCTTCCTGTCCGTGCCGCGCGACCCCGATCACGTCGATGTCGTCATCGGTGCTCAGGATCGCTTCCAGACCGTCCCGGACGACCGCTTGATCGTCACAAATCAGGACACGGATCATCGGAATTCCTCTCGAGCGGCACCGTCAGGACGATACGCGTCCCCGAACCTGCCTCGCTGGTGATTTCAAGCTCGGCCCCGATCAGCGCGGCCCGTTCCTGCATACCTCGAATGCCAAGACCCGCGTCGCCAGCCTGCGCTGTGGGGTCCGCCTCCATGCCCTGACCGTCGTCCTGCACGCTCAGCTTGAGCTCGCCCCGGCTCTGCGCCAGCTCGATCCGGAGCGCAGTTGCTCCCGCGTGTCGCACGACGTTCTCCAGGCTCTCCTGCGCGATGCGATACACGCCCTGTTCGACTTCGTCGGGCAGACAGCCTGCCACGCTCTCGGGCATATGCAGGTCGAGGCGCGCTCCGGTGCGCTCTGCCGCGTTTTCTGCCAGCTCGCGCACCGCGCGGAGGGCTTGCAGCGCGCGCCGCGCCTCCGCAAGGCCGGTGCGCGCGGTGTCATCCGCGCGTTCGAGCATCTCCAGCGCCTTGTCTGGCCGCTTCGGCCAGAGCGAGCGGACTGCCTCCAACTGCACGGTGACCGCGCTGAGCGAGTGCGCGAGTGTGTCGTGCAGTTCGCGCGCGAGCCGGTTGCGCTCGCGGCTGATCGCCAGTTCCTCCAGCGTTGCGGCATACTGCTGCAATCGTTGATTGGCGTCGGCCTGCTTCTGGTAGGCTTCGGACAGCGCGGTGCGCTGTGCGGCCTGTACGGTCGCAAGCGTAGCGGTCACCGAACCCGCGAGCACCATCATCACGGCCTGCAACACCAGGAAGCCGGCGGGCACAGTCCACGGAATGTTGTCGGACCAGGGCGAGACCAGCGTCTGGTAGACCGTCAACGCGAACACGAAGACATAGAGGTAGCGGTATTTATACTCCCATGCGACAAGCATGGCGCTCACGAAGAAGAACATCACGAACGGCGATTGCAGCGGGTTCACCGCGGGCCACAGGTAATACCCCACTAGCAGCGGCGCCAGCCCCAGCCCGAGCGTGAGCGGCACGAACCAGCGGCCGAGCCGTTCCTCCAGTGGCCGGGTGAGCATCGCCAATACGAGCACGTCCACAATGAGCAAGGGCGCGACGTTCGGCAGCGAGAGGTTGCGAATGAGCCGCTCGCCCAGCACGGGATCGCCGTTCACGGCCGGATCTCCGGCAAGCTGGAGCAAAATGAGCACCGGCCCGACCGCAAGCCAGAAGAGGATGCGGATCAGGAGAAAGAAGCGATAGGCCGGGATAAAGCCCGGCTCAGGAGCGGCGTCGCGCATGAGCGCAGTATAGCACTGACAGCCGCATCCTTCGATTCCAGCCGCCGAAATTGCCGCTGCTTCCGCTCAGGATGTTCCAGCTTGTGACAATGCCATGACACGCGTCACTTCCGCGCATGACAGCGCGGGGCGTATGCTTCAGTCTGCGGGGCTTGCGCGCCGTTCTTTTCGCGTGGCAGCGGCAGAGATTTCTCGGCAAAGTGAGTTACTGGTGACGACACCTTGGTTGAAGGTACTGCTTGATCTGTGGGAGCATCGCGGGCGGACGCTGGTGGTCGCGCTGGCGATCGCGGTGGGCGTGTATGCGGT
>JALOOB010000192.1 GCA_025454635.1 Anaerolineae bacterium | reverse complement strand
TGGGGTAGGTTGCCCCGACCGATTCCGGCGGATCCGGCTTGCGGTACAGCGCCGACGGAACATACGCCCACGACTCGTTGCCGGTGGCGTCGTCGATCGCGTGCAGCATGCCGTCATTGGCGCCGACATAGATCATCGCCGGACGCGATACCGATGCCTTCCACGCCGGATAGCCCGGATCGTTGGTCTCCTTGTACGGGAAGTTGGGTGCGCCAACGTAGACCGGTGACGAGTTGACGATGTCGCCCAGCGTCTTGACTCGGGGCCGGAGCTTGCCGGTTTCCGTGCCTTCGTTGGTCGAGCTGCCGCGCAGGTAAGCGACCAACGCCTTGCCCCGTGTCGGCTTGCCTGGGGCGAACGAGTCCTGCAGGTTGGGAAGCGAATCCCAGAGGAACGGCACGGCCTTGCCAGTCTCGTCACGGGTGACGACGCGCCGGTTGGTGAACCACGGTTCGGGCACGGCCGCCGACTTGGTGACTTGTGTGGTCAGCTGGTCGGCCGCGTTCCAGATCGGCGTTTCTTTGCCGGTCTTGGAGTCGATCCGAACCTTTATCAGGCTTCCCGACCATCCCTTGTCGAAGCCGACACGGTAGACGTAGTTGCTCGTGCCGGAGAGCTTCACTCCTGTCAATCCGGCGCCGGCCCGCGTCCCCGGCTGGTTGGCGATGTCGGCGAGGATCGCGCCCATCCCGGCACGCAGTTCATCCGCAGACTTCGCGTTGACGAAGCGCCCATGACCATTGATTGCGGCGTGCCAAAGGTCGTCGACTCCCGACTCGTCCGGCTTGTTGACCGTCGGGAACGGCTGCGACCACTCGAGTGAGCCTGCGGCGAGCTGCTTCTCGGTGTCTGCCTGGTTGCCGGCGGCCAGCTTGCCCTCGGTGCCGAGCGACAGCGCCGCGAAGTTCAGATGCTGCCAGGTCGCCGGGTCACTGTCGCCGCCGGGGACGTTGTTCTTCGCCGTGGCCCCCGACGATCGCAGGTCGGTTACCCAGTAGTAGGTCGCGTAGTCGGCCGCCGAGTTGTTCGTCGCCGCTGCCGATCCTTCGATGAACAACGGCGGCCAGGGCTGGCCGGGAACCAGCGCCGGGATCGAGGTCACCGGCTCCGGCAGCGCCGGTACCGTCTTGTCCTGGTTCTGCACATCCTTGGTCGGGATCTTCGGCTGGTTCGTGATCCCGTCGGTGAAGAGCATGTGCCAGTTCTTCTGGCACGAAAGCACGATCGGATCGGTGGATCCGGCCAGATCGCCGCTGCCGCCGTTGGCGAAGTACTCGCCCACGCGAACCATCGCATCGAGATTCGGGGTTTCCTTCTTGAGCGCAATCGACACGCCGAAGAGCTTCTGCACCCAGGCCTTGCGCTGCGCCGCATCGAACACGGCGATGTTCTGGAAGGTCGTCGTCGGCGTGTTCGATAGCGTGTGGAAGCCCACGCGGTAATCGGTTCCCGGCGTTAGATCGTTGAATGCCAGCGATGTGACCGTCTTGACCGCCTGAATCCGCGTCCGGTAGTAGGCGAACCAGTTGGCGTAATTGGTCATCTCCGAAACGTCGGGCGTGGCACCGTCGAAGGTCCGCGTGATCGACTCGGTTGCGCCCTGCGGGTCCTTCCATGTGTGCGTGAACGTCGCCGTCGTCCGCTTGGCGATGTCGAGGTCGATGCGCTCGAAAGCCGGGGTCGTGTAGTTGTTGGTGCCCGGGTCCGCGCCGAACTTGTAGTAGCGCGGGTATTCGTGCGTCGCGTCCTTGAACGACTGGCAACTCCCGCCTGTCGATGTGCCGAAGCCGGTCCATTTGTCGCCAACGGTGGCGATCGCCTTGTCGCACCACTCGACACTCGTCTTCCAGTAGTGGCGCGGGATGAGCTTGAAACGCGGCGTGTCGAAGCAGGCCTTCGGGCCCGACCCGCCCGTGACCGGAACGTTGTACGTCGCATCGGGGTAGTTGTTGCGCGCGGCCGTTACGCCGGCGTAATCCTTGTTGTTTCGTCGGCAGGCGAGCCCCGGACCGTTTGCGTCGTCGAGCAGGGTGGTGGCCAACACGCCATTGACCCCGCCCGAACTGCAGACCGCGGACGTGAGTGGGTCCAGGCAATCGGATTTCTGTGTGCAAGTCGCGCCGGCGTTGGCCGCACCCGAATCGCAGACGCCGGGCTTGCGCGTGCAATCCGATGCCTTGGTGCAGCTCGCTCCCGCGTTGACCGCGTCGATGCTGCAAGCGCCGGACTTGGCCGTGCAGGTGCTGTCTGCCTTACAGGCGGTACCCTCGTTGCCGGATGTCGCGCCGCACTTGCCATCCTTGGTACAGGCGCTGTTCTTGATTGTCGTGCTGCCGGTACAGGCGATGGCAGGATCGTTGGTGCAGTAGCGCGTCTTAGTGGTGCAGTCGCCATTGCCAGTGCACGCCGAGCCCGAGTTGGCCGAATTGGCATTGCAGGTGCCAGGGGATGTCGGACAATTCTGGGCGGTGCAGGCCGCTCCCGAGATGCTGCAGGTTCCCGTGCCGGTTGCCGGGCAGTTGGCGTTGGACGTGCAGGACGCGCCGGAAACGCTGCAGGTCCCCGGAATAATCGGGCAGTTGGCGTTGGTCGTACAGGATGTTGCGGTCTGAATGCTGCACTTGCCGCCGACGAGCGCGCAGCTGTTCGGCGAGGGCGTGCAGGCGGCGCCGCCCGCCGTGCCACCGCAGCGATTGACCGGCGAGCAGGTGCCCGACGGGCATGCAGCGCCACTGACGTCGCAGGTTCGGCCGGTGTTGGGGCAGGCGGTCGACGAGCAATCGGCATTGCTGGTGCTGCACCTCTTCTCGCTTGGGCACTGGGCACCTGAAGTGCAGGGCGAGCCGTCGCCACTGCAGGTGCCGGCGATGGTCGGGCAGTCGGCCGCCGCGGTGGCCGCCGTGCAAGAGACGCCCGTGTTGACGCTGCACTTGCCGACGTCGGTGCACACCGAGGCATTGTTGGTGCAATCGAGTCCGCCGATGCTGCACTTCTTGTTGCACTGCTGGACCAGTTGGCAGTTTCCTTCCGGATTCGGGACGAGATTGCAGCCGGCGGGCTGCCAGGCGTTGACGCAGCTTGCCGCGTCCGTTACGCAGCTGTTCACCTGGACGTTGCAGGTTTGCGTCTTGACGTTCTTGCAGGTCTGGCTGGTCGTGTTGCAGGTCTGGGGCGTGCCGGCGCTGCACGTCTGTGCGACAGGGCTGCAGGCAGGCTGCGTCCCATTGCACGTCTGTGTCTGCACGCCGTTACACACCTGGCTGGTCAGCCCATTGCAGGTCTGCGCCGACGCGCCACTGCACTGGGGCACTGGAGCGGCAGGGCAGTCGCCGTAGCTGATGTTCTCGCACTTGCCAGCAGTCACTCCGGAGCAGGTCGGGGCGGCAGGAAGATTGCAGCTTCGCGCCGATGTTCCCTGCACCGCGGGCCACGCGCTGCTCTTGGTGTTGCACCAGAGCACGTTGTCGTTCTGATAGAAATGCTGAGTCGCCGCCGCATTGGCCTGCAATGCGGTCCACGCCGCCGTGGGTGCGAAGGTGGTCGAGCTGACTTTGGAGAACGAATCATTGGCGGTGATGCCGATCGGGGGCCACGGGTAGCTGTAATCGCCGTCGGCGGGCGGAGCGGACGTCGCATCGACGGTGCCGTTGGTCCGGCAGTGGGCAGGATTCGAAGCGAACGGATTGCCGCTACCGTCGTTGCCCTGCGTCCAGTCGGAGTTACACCACTGTCCGACGGTCAATTTGGCGGTGAGGTCGACCTTGACTACAGGCACTGCCCACGGGTCCGTCGGCACCTGCGTCCAGTTGCTGGTGTTCGCCGCGTTCATGTTCGGCAGCGGATTGCCGTCGTCGCCAATCGGGGGGTCGTAGGTGAGGCGCGGATTGTAATAGAGCTTGTTGAGTGCGCTGTTGTGCGCCGGCGCGGGCCAAAGCAGCCAGTACTCGTAAGGCTTCCCGGCCAGCGGTGATGCCGCCGGGTAGGTCTTGATACCAAACGGATTGCTTCCGCCGGCGGTGGGGTCGATGCCGGCCGAGCAGCGGAACGGGGGTTTGACGGTTTCGCAGCCTGCCCCTGGACCGCTGACATCGAAGGCTGCACCGGCGCCGGTATTCGCCTTGTATGGCACGTTGTACTGCTGAAAGATGTATTGCGGGCTCTGGTACTTGCCGCCAGACGGAATGGCGCCTGTCAGGTCGTACGGCTGATCCCAGAATCCGCAGCTCGCGTTCATCGAGCCGCTTCCCGACCGGCAGAATTGGGTCGGTTTCAGGATCCCAGCGGTGTCGCTCTCCAGAACGACATAGTCGGGCAGGAAGTCGTAGAGCATCGACGTCGAATCGTCGATGGTCATGAGGAGATTCGGCTTCGATTGGTTGCGCGTGGCCAGCGGTTCGTCGGCGAGCGAAGTCACCGCCGCGTACGCAGGCGAAGCGATCGGGCCGAGCGCCAGGAGCAACGAAAGGAGCCCCGCGAGGAAGCGACGGAAGGGGGTGGGGCGATGGAAATCGGTCATGGCTTTTCTCGGCAGTGGTGACATCAGCGCAGCATCACCTGGGCGAACGACGCGGTGTTGCGGGGTCCGTCGACGCGAACGGTCAGGCGGTAGAAGGGAATCTGGCCCAAGACACCCGATAGATCCTTCCCGGGCTCGATCGTGGTACCACGGCCCTCGGCGGGAAGCATCATGTCGCAGTGAGTGATTGCGGCGACCTCTTCCTTGAAGCACATCCGTTCGATCACATAGCGGACCTCGTTGCCGCCGTCGGGTTTGAGCACCTTTCCGAGGCTGAAGCTCGCCTTCTTCTGCAGTTGCACGGGGATGCCGCGCGAGTCCTCGCCGGCCTGCTTGGTCGCATAGTAGTTCTCGGCGGCAAGGTTCTTGGTCTTGTCGGCGATCGAGTTCTTCTCGAACAACGCGGCGACGGCTTCCTCGACCGCGGCGTTGGACGGCAGCACCGACGCCTGGCGGAAGCCCAGGTTGCCGACCACCGCGGTCGTCGTGTCGACCGAGCGGATCAGCGCCAGCGCCGCCAGCGCCATCGCGACCAGCACTATGAGCGCCACGAACATCACCACGCCCCGCTGGCGGCGCGCGGGGATGGATGCGCGACGGCGGGCAGCGTTCATAGCTTCTTGTTCCAGATCACGTTGCGCAGCGGGACGATGGTCTCGTAGACGCGATAGCGCCATTGCGCCGGGGCGGTGATGGCGATCGACCCGTCACACGGTGGGCTCGAACAGCTGAACAGCGTGTGGGCGAAGCCACCTGCGTCTTTATCGAACTGCTCGCTGCGGGTGACCAGCGCGATGCGTACCGCCTTGATCGAAGAGAGCTGCTCGAGCTTCGTCCCGGCGCCGCTCATCAATGTCGCCGCGTCCCAGCCGCCCTCGCTCGCTGATACCCAGTCGTCGAGGTAGCCGTCATTGTCTTTATCGACGCCGTACTGGGCCTTGAGGTTGACCACGCCGGAGGCGAGCGGCACCGGCGGCAGGTCCGGCCGGAACAGGTTCTGGCTGTAGAGCACGTTGGTGGCCGGATCGACATAGTAGCGAACGCGCTGGACCCGCGACTCGGGGCCTAGGTTGAACAGCAGCGACTCGGACGTGAACGACACGCCGGCGCCGTCCTTGAGCGTGTGCTGCAGCGTGACCAGCTCGCCGGCCGGGCCGGTGACCTTCGTGATCACCGATCGCGCGCATTGCTCCGACACGCGTGGGTCCTTGATCGCAATTACCATGTCGCCGGGCTTGAACGCGTTGAGCGCCCCGGGGAGCGGGCTCTGGACGACGAAGTCGGCGCCGGCGGCGTAGCTGGCCGGGATTGTGCCGAAGGGTACCGGGGTGACCAGCGAGGTCGATGCCGCGTAGAACACCGAGAACTCGTCTGGCGCGTTGGCACTGCCGCCGTCCGTGATCAGCACCGGCACCGGACGGTACGACTTGGTCGGGTCGTTGGAGAGATTCGAGCAGTTGTAGAGCTTCTCGGCCGACGCCGCGATGCCATTGCCGGCGTTGGCGAGCTCGATGCCGAGAGTGAACGAAGAGAGCAGCCCGTTCTGCTGCGCGTCGCCCACTCCGGTGGTGTTGCGGCGCAGGCCCTCGGACACGGCGAAGACCTGGTAGATGACGAGGATCGCGATCAGGCCGATGACCACGCCAACCATGATCTCGATCAGACTGGCGCCGCGCTGGTGCAGGAAGGAAAGGGAACGTGTGGCCATGATCGTCAGTTGGAGCCGATGACGGCGGAGGTCACGTACTGGCTGCCGCCTTTGTCGTCGAAGCCGCCCTTGGTTTCGCCGGGCAGGCGCCAGCGCACGGTGACGGTGACAAGGCTGCTGTTGTTCGCCGGTCCCGGGTCGACGGTGATGATTGGCGCGTAGTCGGTGAGGTTGGCATTGGGCAGCACCTTGACCGCATCCTTGAACGCGTTGTAGCCGGCGCCGTTGGCGGTCTCGTCGTACTCGGCCTTGAGGTTCGCCGGGTTGTCGGCCCACATCCGGGCGATCACCGCGTTGGCAAGGTAGATCGCCTCGGAGCGGTACTGTGCGTCGTTCACCCAGCGGATCGACTGCGCCTGCAGGCCGACGATGCCGAGGATGCCGAACGAGATGATGGCGATGCCGACCAGCGCCTCGAGCAGAAAGCTGCCGCGCTGGGATCGGCGTCCCCGCAGGTGGTTGACGGAAGGCGCGCTACGCATGGCGGTCATCGATTGGTGATGTCCTTGGGACAGCCGGACGGATCGTCGAACGCGAACTTGGTATCGCAGATGCGGATCCCGGTGGCCGACTTGTCGTTGCCGACGACGACGTGGAGGACGCGCGGGTCGGACGTCATCGTGGTCGAGAACTGGATGTCGGTGATGAGCTTGGCGCCGTCGTAGTTG
>JALOOB010000506.1 GCA_025454635.1 Anaerolineae bacterium | reverse complement strand
GGTCAGCCTCACCGAGGATGAGCGCATGAGCCGCGTCTACCGCGCGCTCTCCGCGATGGAAACAGACGACGACGTGGACCGGCTCGGCGGCGAGCACCGCATCGACCAGCCGATGCGCCCCGTGCGCGAGCGCATCGGCGATTTCGAGGAAGTGGAGGGCGCGCTGTCGCCCGAAGACGCGCTGCTCGAAGCGGACCGCTGCCTGCGCTGCTACCGCATCTTCCTCGTTGCTACAGAAAGGTAGGTTTAGTAGGGGGTGCTGGGCGGCCTTCGGTCGCCCAGCACCCCCCTACTACCCCACTATGACGCCTGTTGAGAGACAACCCCGAATCACCGTCACGATTGACGACAACCTTTACCTCGGCCGCGAAGGGCAGACGATCCTCGACCTCGCGCGCGAAAACGGCGCGCGCATCCCCACGCTCTGCTTCACGCAGCAGCTCAAGCCGCTCGGCGCGTGCCGCATGTGCGTCGTCGACGTGGAAGGCACGCCCACGCCCGTGACCGCGTGCACCGCAAAGGCGGCGGACGGCATGGTCGTGCGCACGCAGACGCCCGCGCTGGAAAAGCTGCGTCGCGAGACGCTCAAGATGATCCTCCTGCGCCACCCGCTCAACTGCGCGGCGTGCGAGATCAACGGGACCTGCGAGCTGCAAGACCTGGCGCACCGGTACGACATCACCGACTACGACCTCCGCTCCTACAACGTGCCGCCGCTGGAGTACGCGCCCGCGCCCTGGGCCACGCCCCTCATCCAGTACCACCCCACGCGCTGCATCCTGTGCGGGCGCTGCGTCGAGGCGTGTCTGGAGTTGGGCGAGGTCGGCGCGATCAACTTCAAGGGCCGGGGCGCCAACACGATCATCGCGCCCGCGCAGCCGAGCGAAACGTTCAAGCCGGAGTGCACCTCCTGCGGCGAGTGCATGGCGATCTGCCCGGCCAACGCGCTGACTGAGGCGATGGGCAAGCCGCACGGCAAGCCGTGGGAGACGAAGAAGGTCAAGACGGTCTGCTCCTACTGCGGCTGCGGCTGCGAGATGGAGCTGAACGTCGTCCGCAATGAGATCGTCGGCGTCACACCGTCGCGCACCGGCGTCAACCAGGGCGCGCTCTGCGTCAAGGGCCGCTTCGGCTATCACTTCGTCAACCACAAGGACCGTCTCAAGTCGCCGCTCATCAAGCGCAACGGCTATTTTGAGGAAGCGAACTGGGACGAGGCGCTCAACTACGCGGCCGACCGCCTTGCGGAAATCCGGCGGAAACACGGCGCAGAGGCGCTCGCGGGGTTGAGCTCCGCGCGCTGCGCCAACGAGGACAATTACGTCTTCCAGAAGATGTTCCGCGGGGTGCTGGGCACGAACAACGTCGACCACTGCGCGCGGTTGTGACACTCCGTCACCGTGGCCGGTCTGGCCGCAAGTTTCGGCAGTGGCGCAATGACGAACTCCATGTCGGAGATCGAGAACACCGACTGCATCCTCATCACCGGCTCGAACACCGCTGAGAACCACCCCATCATTGGGCGGATGGTCAAGCGCGCGGTCGACCGCCACCGCGCCAAGCTCATCATCATCGACCCGCGCAAGGTCGAGCTGGTCAAGTTCGCGCACATCTGGCTGCGCCCGCGGCCCGGCACAGATGCGGCCTGGCTCAACGGCCTGATGAACGTGATCCTCGAAGAGGGCCTGTGGGATGAGCGGTACGTGGCCGAGCGCACCGAGGGCTTCGAGGCGCTGCGGCAGGTGGTCGCGGAGTACACGCCGGAGCGCGTCGAGGAACTCAGCGGCATCCCCGCGGACGACCTGCGCAAGGCCGCCCGGATGTACGCCAGGGCGCCGCGCGCCATGGTCCTCTACGCGATGGGCATCACGCAGCACATCAGCGGCACGGACAACGTAAAGTCGCTCGCGAACCTGGCGATGCTCTGCGGCAACGTCGGCATCGAGGGCGGCGGCGTGAACCCGCTGCGCGGGCAGAACAACGTGCAAGGCTCGTGCGACATGGGTGGCCTGCCCAACGTGCTCCCCGGCTACCAGCCCGTCACCGACGAGAACGCGCTCGCCCGCTTCCAGCAGGCCTGGGGCACCGGCGTCCGCCTGTCCAACCAGGTCGGCCTGACCGGAGATGTTCCCCGCGATCCTCGAAGGGAAGATCAAGGGCATGATGGTCATGGGCGAAAACCCCGTGCTCTCCGACGCGGGCATCGCGCACGTCAAGGACGCGCTCGAAGCGCTGGACTTCCTGATCGTGCAGGACATCTTCCTGACCGAGACGGCCGCGCTGGCCGACGTGGTGTTCCCCGCCGCGTCTTTCGCGGAGAAGGACGGCACCTTCACCAACACCGAGCGCCGCGTCCAGCGCATCCGCAAGGCAGTCGACTCGCCCGGCGATGCCCTGCCCGACTGGCAGATCGTTTCCGAACTGGCCGCGCGCGTCGGGCAGCGCCTCGGCGAAAACTGGGGCCATAAGTCCGCCTTCGGTTACTGGGAGTACGGCTCCGCGCGGGAAATCTTTGAGGAGATCGCGTCGGTCGTGCCCTCCTATGCCGGCATCACCTATGAGCGG
>JALOOB010000191.1 GCA_025454635.1 Anaerolineae bacterium | reverse complement strand
CACTGCGCGAACCGTCTCGACGATGCTGGCAGCCAGCGGGGCAAGGTCGCCGGCAGCGAGCGCTTCGAGCGGGCCGGCCAGCTCCCGGAAGCGCCGGTCCGCCTCGTTGGGGTGGGTCGCGATGTAGGTTAGCAGCGGGCCGCTGACAATCAGCATGGCGGCGAGCGTTACGAGCAGCCCGCTTATGCGCGGCTTGCGCGGGCAAGGCGAACAGCGTCCGCGACGCGGTGTAAGTGTAGATGGCTGCGCCACCCAGCACACCGGCCAGCAGGTACAGGCTCAGCCGCGGGCGTTCCTGCGCTCGGTGGAGGACGTAGAAGCAGGCCAGCGCCAGGGGGAGCAGCGAAATCGCCTCCAGCCCGAGGCGCCCCGCGAACAAGAACCAGTACGATCCCGCCATCAGCGCGGCCGCAAACAGCGCGGGCGCAGGGCTAAGGTAGCGCCTGGCGAACGACAACGACACGGCCAAGCCAACCATCGCAAGCATCGCGCTGGTGAAGCGCAGCGCCCAAACATAGTGGCCGTCCGTGACGCGGAATACGGCCGCGGCCGCGTACATAAAGCCGGGCGCAACGCCGAAATTGGCGGGGAAATACAACGGGAAGTCGCCGCCCACAACTCGCAGCGCATTAAGCGAAGCGAAGGTTTGATCGTGCTGAAAACCGGGCGGAGTGCTGTCGAGCCGGAAGAGCAGGAGGAGCCACGCGACGCAGAGGAGCGCGATCGCAAGCCATCGGAGCGCTTTCATCGCTGACAAGTATATCGCAAGCAGAGCGCGCCGCCAAGCGCCCGCAGCCTCGCGGCAGGAATTCCAAATGTGGTCATCCAAGCATCCTGAGCGGAGGCCCAAGGGGCCGCAGGCGAAGGATGCGGGCGTCCCTAAACGCAAAGCGGGCCGAGGCAGAGGTTGCCTCGACCCGCTTTACCTGCCGTCAGACAGGACTCAATGTCCCGCGCTCTGCGGCGCCTCTGCCGAGTGGAATACGTCCGGATTCTCCGCGCCCTCCGCGATCAGGAAGCCGACCAACCCTCGCTCCATCCGGCCCGGCACGTCGAGCTTGAACTCGACCACGGCCGCGCCGCCCGCGGGCACCACGGTCGTCTGCACGTCGGTCAGCGGTTCGCTTGTCAGCGCCGCCTGGTCATAAACCCGGTCAAAAATCTCGCCGATCACGTGGAACGACGACACCTTGTTCGGTCCGCCCACGCCGAAGAAGATGCGCACCGTTTCGCCCACGTTCGCCTTGAGCGGCTTCTTCTCGGTCAGCGCGCCCACTGCGCCGTTGAACGTCAGGTACTCCGGCTGCTCGGCGAGCAGCTTGTCCACGTTCATCGTCTGGTAGCCGTGCTGCCCATAAGGCGCCTGCGTGTACAGCTCGCCCTGCATCACGTAGAACTCGCGGTCGACCTTCGGCAGCCCGCCCTCCGGCTCCACCACGATCAGACCGTACATCCCGTTGGAGATGTGGTGCGCCACCATCGGCGTCGCGCAGTGGTAAACGTACACGCCCGGGTTCAGCGCCTTGAACGTGAAGCTCTTCGTCTCCCCCGGTGGCACTTGCGTCACGGTCGCGCCGCCACCCGGCCCCGTCACCGCATGAAAGTCGACCGAGTGGATCATCTGGCTGTCGGGGTTGTTGGTCAGCGACACTTCCACCGTGTCGCCCACTCGCACGCGGATCATCGGCCCCGGCACCGTCCCGTTGAAGGTCCAGTAGTTATACGTCGTGCCGTCAGCAAGCTGGCCCTTCAATTCGACGGTCTCCAGCTCGATCTTGAGGTTCTGCGCGGCGCGGTTGCCCAGCGGCGCAGGCACGTCGGCCGGGTCCATAATGATGTCCGCGCCCGTCTCCTCGACGACCTCGCCCTCGCCCACCACGAGCACGCCCTCCATGCCGGCCTGCCTGTGACCGGGCACGGAGCAGAAGTAGGGGAACTCGCCCGCCTTGTCCGCCTTGAACACGGTCGTGGAGCTCGAGCCCTTCGCGGCCACCTGCTCGGATGCGCCGCCAAAGTCCGGGAAGACCACGTCGTGCAGCGCGCCGTCGCCGTTCACCAGGGTGATCTGCACGACCGCGCCCTCGGGCACGACGAGTCGCGGGTTCACCTGCCCGTCGATCGTCCCGCCGACGCCGACGAACACCAGGCCGCTCTCGCCCACCGCGGTTTGCAGGGTGAACGAAACGTCGGCCACCATCGCGGCCTGCTGCGACTTGTTCTTGACGCCCGGCACCGGCCCGGTCTGCGCCACCTGGTGCGACTGGCCCGCGGGCATCTGCATATCGCCTACGCCCGTGCCCAGCCCGTGCGTGGTCGGCCCGGTTGTCTGGCCTTGCGGCGCAGCGGCCTGCTCGCGCGCGCCGGCCGCCATCGCCCGGCCCTCACCCAGATATAGCCCGCCCGCCAGAATCGCGACGAGCAGCGCCAGCATCGTCAACCCGATGGCCCAAAAGCCCCGGCGTCCATTGTAAAAGCTCATGCTTCCCTCCCCGTTTTCGGGTTCTCCGCTCTGCAGCGAAATTACTCTGATTTGTGTAAATAATATCAGAGAAATTCGCCTCCGCCGATGACAAAAGTCGCATGCTTAAGGTTAGTTCAAGGAACGACTGCGCGGGGCACAACGGTTCCCGCGGCGGCGTTAACGTCCCTGATAACGCCGCGCGCCACCGGGCGCGGTTCATCGCAATTATTCTGCCATTCGCAACAAAGTGAGGGGACAATGAGACTGCATCTGGCGTTCGAGTTGGATTTGATCGGGTTGGCGCAGCCGAAAGGCGAGATGATCATGGATATCGATTTCTATGCGGCCGACGGCCGCATCCAGGCCGACATCCGGGAAATCTCCTTCTGCAACAACACGCTGCTCGACGCGTTGGGCAAGATGTTCGGCAAGGCAATCCTCGCTGACGAGATCGCCAAGGTGATTAACGAAACGGTCATGTCGCTGCCCGAGCGCGATCCGCGCGTCAAGCGCATCGAAATCCTGAACGGCAGCATGGTGAAAGAGGGACCGACCGAAGTCGGCTGCGCCGCGTAATTGTCCTCACGCCGCGTGGCGGGCAGTTTTGCTATGCTGCGCGGCATGAATACCGCATCCGCAACTCATGCTCTGCAACGCTTGCTGGAAGGCAACCATCGCTTTGTCGAAGACCGGCTGCACCGGGTTCCGTTGGGCGCGCGACTGAAAGAAGTCGCGCCGGCCCAGGCGCCGTTCGCCGCCGCGCTCGGCTGCTCCGATTCGCGCGTCCCGGCCGAGATCGTGTTCGACTGCTCGCTCGGTGACCTGTTCGTCGTCCGCAACGCGGGCCACGTGCTGAGCCCGTCGGTTGTCGGCAGCCTCGAATTCGCCGTCCTGAAGCTGCGCGTCCCCCTGGTCGTCGTGCTCGGCCACACGCGCTGCGGCGCGATCCAGGCGGCGATCGCCGCGCGCGAGGGTGAACCCACGGCCGGCTCCATCGGCGAACTGATAGCAGGTGTGCGTCCCGCCGTCCAGCGCGTCCGCGCGCTTCCCGGCAACCTGCTCAGCCATGCGGTCACCGCGCACATCGAGGACACGGTGGCGGCGCTCAGGTGCGGGCCGGTGCTGGGGCCGCTGGTCGAGCAAGGCGCGCTGAAAATCGTCGGCGCGCGCTATGATCTGGACACCGGCGACGCGCAGTTGGTCGCGTAGAAACTTGTTAGAAAAGATGGCTCGGCTGCATGGACCGCCAGGCGATGGTCACAAGGGACCCGGTAGCCGTGGCGCCGGTGGTCTCGCGTCGGCCCCACCGCCCGGCCATCAATGGCCGGGCTTCAGCGCGGCGCCGGATTAATCCGGCTGCCGCACCCGGTCCAGCCCCGTTCACGGGGCGCCGTCACGTAGCCCGGCGATTCATCGTCGGGCGGACGGGGGGATTGCGAAATATCTCTCAGGCGCCGCCTTCGCATCGATTGTGACGCCACCCTTTCCGCTCCACCAGAGGTCATCATGAATCAACCCCACATTGCGCAGGCAGAGACACAGCGCGAACTGATCGAGTTCGCGCAGCAGTTAGTGCGAATCGAGAGCCTGTCCGGACAGGAAGGGCAAATCCAGCGGTTTATCGAGAGCAAGATGCTCGCCCTCGGGTATGACGAGGTCGTCATCGACGGGATGGGCAACCTTCTCGGTCGAATCGGCAGCGGGCCAAAGTCGATGGGCCAAAGTCGATCCTGTTCGACTCCCACGTCGACACGGTCACGGTCACAGACGCGGACCAGTGGGACGTCTCACCGTTTAGCGGCGCGATCCTGGATGGGCGCCTATACGGGCGCGGTTCGGTCGACATGAAGTCATCGGTTGCCGCGAGCGTTTACGCGGGCGCCTTCGCCAAAGCCTCCGGCCTCACGGAAGGCAAGACGGTGTACGTTTCGTGCAGCGTCTTCGAGGAGGACTGCGACGGGGAAAATCTCAAGCATCTCTTCCGCGAGCTTCAGCTCCGGCCCGGCTACGTCGTCATCTGCGAGCCATCGGCGAACAAGATCGCGCTCGGCCACAAAGGCAAAATGCAGATCGCCATCAAGACGCACGGCATCTCCGCGCACGGCTCCGCGCCGGAAAAGGGCGTCAACGCCATCTACGAGATGGCCGAGATAATCCAGCGCGTCGAAAAGACCAACCTGGAGCTGATGAAGCGGGGCGAGCCGCGACCGACGTTGGTCATGTCGCGCATTTCGAGCGTCGCAGCTTCGCTTAATGCCGTGCCCTCCGAGTGCGAGGTGTACCTCGACCGCCGGACCGTGCCCGGAGAGAGTGAAGAGGATATCCGGCGGGAGATCGAACGGCTGATTGAGGGCAAAAACGCCACGTGGCAGCTCGGAACGCTCTTCCGAACGAGTTGGACGGGAATGGAGATCAGGTATGAGCCATCCCACTCGGCGTGGAAGATCGACCTTGAGCACGAACTGACGCGCGCCTGCATCGCCGCTTATCGAACCTGTTTCGGCGCGGAACCCACCGACTACGATTTCTGGGACTTCGGAACGAACGCAGTCACTCCCGTGAGCATGGGCATCCCAACCATCGGTTTTGGCCCGGGCGATCACAAGTTGGCGCACATGCGGAATGAAAGCTGCCCGGTCGACCAGATCATCGATGCGTGCGGTTTTTACACCGAGCTCATCGCTCAGATCTAGCAGTCCTGCGCGGAGCAAGAGCAAGGCGCGCTGCGCCGCAATACTACCCGAACGGGTACTATCCGTCCCGCCCGGCCGGACCTATACTCCCACGCGTGCTATTGCGTACACAAACTGCGCCCGCACGGGATGCGGGTTAGCGAAAGGAGTCTTCCATGCCCAAGACTGTTGCCGATGTCCTTGCCATGGCGGCCAAAGTGCAGATGGTCGACGTGCGCTTCACGGACCTGCCAGGCGTCTGGCAGCATTTCACCATCCCCGCGCACAACCTGTCCGAGGAAACGTTCGAGAACGGCGTCCCCTTCGACGGCTCGTCCATTCGCGGCTTTAAGGAAATCCACGAGTCGGACATGCTCCTGCTGCTCGATCCGTCGACTGCGTTCATCGACCCGATCTACCAGGTGCCGACGCTGGCGATCATCGGCGACGTCTACGACCCGATCACGCGGGAGCCGTACAGCCGCGATCCCCGCTTCATTGCCCACCGGGCGGAGACGTATCTTAAGCAAACGGGCATCGGCGACACGGCGTTTTTCGGGCCAGAGGCCGAGTTCTTCATCTTCGGCGACGTGCGCTACGGTTCCAGCACGAACGAGGCCTTCTACTATCTGGACAGCCGCGAGGGCTGGTGGAACAGCGGCAAGGACCTCGGCCCCAACTTCGGCGGGCAGATTTCGGCCAAGCGGGGCTACTTCCCCACCCCGCCGACCGACACGCTGCAGGACGTCCGCTCGCGCATCGTGCTGGCGCTGGAGGGCGCGGGCATTCCGGTCGAAATCCACCACCACGAAGTCGCCACCGCGGGCCAGGGTGAAATCGGCATGCAGTTCAACACGCTGACCCGCATGGCCGACAGCGTGATGATCTACAAGTACATGGTGAAGAACGTCTCCCGCCAGAACGGCCTCACCGCGACCTTCATGCCCAAGCCGCTCTTTGGCGACAACGGCTCCGGTATGCACTGCCACCAGAGCATCTGGAAGGGCGGCAAGAACGCCTTCTACGACGAGGCAGGCTACGCGCAGTTGTCGGACACCGCGAAGTATTACATCGGCGGACTGCTCAAGCACGCGCCCGCGCTGCTGGCGCTGGTTGCGCCCACGACCAACTCGTACCGCCGCCTGGTGCCGGGCTTCGAAGCGCCCGTCAACCTCGCCTACTCGCAGCGCAACCGCTCGGCCATCTGCCGCATCCCCGTCGGCTCGAAGAGCGCCAAGTCGAAGCGCATCGAGTTTCGCGCGCCCGACCCGTCGTGCAATCCGTACCTGGCATTCGCGGCATTGTTAATGGCCGGCATCGACGGCATCCAGAACCGCATCGACCCGGGCGAGCCGATGGACAAGGACCTCTACGGCCTGCCGCCGGAGGAAGCGAAGAAGGTCAAGCAGGTGCCGGGCAGCCTGGACGCGGTGCTATACGCGCTCGAAGCGGACCACGAATTCCTGCTGAAGGGCGACGTCTTCACGAGCGACATGCTGGAAACCTACATCGCGTACAAACGCGAAACCGAGGTCGACCCAATCCGCATGCGCCCGCATCCGTACGAGTTCACTCTATACTACGACGCGTAAGCGCTCGGGGAACCGGCGCGAAGCGGCTGCCGGGGCGCGATCTGGTTCGATCGCGCCCCGGCAGCCGCTTCGCGTTTTAATTGGCCCGAAATGCCGTAACATCCCCCTCCTGATCCGTTTACATGAATAGTACGAGCGTCGTACAAGATTCGTGCCAGCGAATCACAGGAGGGAAACCCCATGACCAAACCTACCCCTGACAAGGCCGCGCCCGAGCGCGCCTCCGTCCTCAACGTCAAAGTCGAATACATCGCAGACAGTGGCGAACGCCCCCAGGTGTTCGCTTACGCATTTGGTTCGTCCGGCAAGCTGCTTGCGCGCGCTGCCGTAGACGAGAAAGGTGAAGCCCGGCTGAGCGTGCCGGCCACCCGCGAGGCTGGCGCGGTGCGCGTGGTTGTCGGGCCGGCAACCGACGCGCCCGACGTGACCGCGGGCGAGCTAAAGCGTCGCGGCGCGCTCGAAAAACGCGTGCGGGTTGACCAGAGACTGCAAGCCGGGCCGGCCGTTTTTCAGCTCCACCCCGACATCGTGGCCTGTTGGGTGCTCGGCATCTGCTTCGTTCGCGGACGCCTCGTCAAGATGTTAGGCCCGGTGGCGCTGCCCGTGTGCAACGCCACCGTCGACGTCTACGAGGTCGACATTGTCCCGCTCATCGTCACCCTCCCGCTCGACGAGATCGAGCGCATCCGCGAGGAGATCATCGTCCGCTGGCCGTGGCCGCCCCCTCCGCCCGAGGAGATCCCGGTCGGCCCCATTGGCCCTCTGCCCCGCCCTGGCCCCGGACCGATGCCTGCGCCGTTCGCCGCGGGCGATGCCCCTGCGACCATGGCGCTCGCCGCGCAATCCGCCGCAGCCGGGGACGTAAGCCGCGCGCTCTTCGCCGCGCGGACGTTGAGCGGCGAGCAGTTCCGCGCCGAGATTCTCAAGACACCGGGCCTCTACAAGCCGCTCCTTTGCTACATCCTGCCCGGCACGGTCCACATGGACCTGGTCGCCACAACGACGACGGACGAGTGCGGCGAGTTCTCGACCTGGTTCTTCCGCGGGTGCAGCAACCCGGACCAGCCCGACCTCTACTTCCGCGCCCGGCAGCCCTTCCCCTTCATCGGCACAATCCAGGTCTACGGCCCGACGCCCGTCTCCTGCCACACGTACTGGAACTACAAGTGCGGCACGGAAGTCACCCTCATCACTACGCATCCGCTCGCGCGGACCTGCGCGCCGTGCCCGGACGAGGACATCCCGGAGAAAGGCGTAGTCGTCAAGCGTATCGGCTGGACGCTGCTCAACCAGATATACGGAACAAGCAACACCCTGCCCGCTAATGCCGCCAACCTCGGCATGGTGAGCGACGCGCCCTACGACCGGCCATTCGGCGGCTTCCTGCACCTCCAGATGAACTTCAGCCCGGCCCTGCGCGCCAACAACATCATGTACTATCAGGCGCGCATCCGCCGCGGGTCCAGCGGCGCGTTCCAGCCGCTCACCACCGTCGTCAGCCGCTACTACACCGTGTGGAATTCGCCGCCCACCGAGGACGCGGAGGTGCTCGGGCCGAAGACGATCAACTCCGTGCCAAACCTGTTCGAGATTCCAACCGAGCTCGGCCCTGTGCCCAACTCGACGTGGTCACCGCGCAACCCCTTTGAGGAGTACCACGTCAAGATTCCGACCAACGACCTCGCTCCCGGCGTGCTGCCCACATCGCTCATGGACAACGCGGGCAAGTTCGAGCTGGAGATCAGCCTGTACGACAACAACGGCGCGCCGGTCAACCTGGCGGCCGCGGGCGTCACGTTCTACGTGCCAACCGACGATGACCCGACCCCGGCGGCCCCGCTGGGGCTGATGGACGGCAACAGCTTCCGCATGACGCTGCACTTCGACAACAACGCCTGCACCGCCAACGTGCAGCCACCGACGCTCGACATGGTGGCAGCCAGCCCGGACTGCGGCATCCTCGAATGGGATGACCTGAACGGGCTGGTGCGGGTCAACTACACGCCCTATCACCGCAACGGCCACGCAACCTACAGCTTCAACGTTATGCGCGGCGTCTCATGGCTGTCGCTCGCGGCTGCGGCGCCGTCGGACGCGCTCGGCGTCAGCGGGCTTGTGCCCTCCGGCGGCGCGACGTATACGAACACGCAAACCGTCGCCCGGCTCCTGGGCGGCTGCCCCGCGGCAGGCTTCGCGGCGGAGTTGTATGTCGACTCGCTGGCGACGGACGGCACGGGCTCGGAGTTGGGATATGATGCCCGCGCGCTGATCGCCTTCGCGCTCACACCGGACACGGAGTGAGGTAGCCCGCCACGAATTGCGCGAATCGAACGAATTCTGCGAATCCTGCCGACTGTTCGTATAATTCGCGTAAATTCGCGTAATTCGTGGCGGAGCATAAATCATGAGTGACTATGTATTGCGTGTGTTGGCCAAAGATGCAGGCGTCCGGGTTCTCGCAGCGATAACCACCGGGCTCGCGCGCGAGGCGGCGGAGCGCCATGCTGCGTATCCGATCGCATCGGCCGCGCTGGCATACGGCATGACCGCAGGCGCGCTGCTCGGCGCGCTGCTCAAGGTGCAGGAGCGCGTCGCGCTGAAAGTGGACGGCGACGGCCGGCTCGGCAAGATGATCGTCGAGGCGGACGCTTACGGCCGCGCGCGCGGCTACATCGCCGTGCCCGACGCAGTCAGCGGGGAGTCGCTTGGCCGCGAGGCCGTCGGCGACGCGCTCGGCAAGTCGGGCGTGCTCACCGTCGTCAAGGACCTGCGGCTCAGGGACCTCTATCGCAGCGCCACCGCGCTCGAATACGGCGAGCTCGACAAAGAGATCGAGCACTACCTTAACCAGTCCGAGCAGATCCCATCGCGCGTCGAGATCGGCGTCGTCATGGACGAGGAAGCGCGGTCGATTGCGGTGTGCGGCGGGCTGTTGATCCAGGCGCTGCCGGGGCACGGCCACGAGAGGCTGGAGCGGCTGGCCGAGCGGCTCGACGCGCAACCGCCCGTCGAGCAACTGCTTGCGCAGGGCGAGACGCCCGAGCAGATCGTCGACCGGCTCATGCAGGGCGACGAATACCTCGCGCTCGACACGACGCCGCTGACCTTTAGTTGTTCGTGCTCGAAGGATCGGTCGGCCAAAGCCCTCCGAATGCTAGACCCGGAGGATCAACTGGCGCTGATCGCCGAAGGCGAAGCGATCATCGACTGCCATTTCTGCCACGCGCGCTACACGTTCTCGCGTGACGAGCTTGTCGCGCTGCACGAGGAGGCGCTGCTGGAGCGGCGCAGTCTGGAACAGGACGACACAGAGACGCAGTGACGGGCAAAGTCGCCGGACGAGGCCGGTTGCGCCACGATCCCCGCAGTCTGCCTCCCAAGGACCCGGTGTTGCCGCCAGCGGCCTTTCGTCGCAAGCGGCAGCACCGCCACGCCCGCAAAAGTACCCACATGGGTACTGACACACGCTATCCGACCTCCGCTATACTGCCGCCGTCGCAACACCAAGCGGAGGTCACAAAATGCCAACTATCGATACGGGCGACACGGCCTGGATCCTGGTCGCAACCGCCCTCGTGCTCGTCATGACGCCTGCCCTTGCGTTCTTCTATGGCGGCATGGTGCGCAAGAAGAACGTGCTCTCCACGCTGAACTTCAGCTTCATCCTCATGGCTCTCATGAGCCTGCAATGGGTCCTCTTCGGCTTCACGCTCGCGTTTGGGGAGAGCAAAGGCGGCATCATCGGCGGGCTCGAATACCTCGGGCTGACCGGCGTGGGCGCAGAGCCGAACGCGGCGTACGCCGCCACGATCCCGTTCCTGCTGTTCGCCGCGTTCCAAATGATGTTCGCGGTCATCACCCCCGCCCTGATCAGCGGCACGTTCGTGGAGCGTGTGCGCTTCAAGGCCTTCCTGATCTTCAGCGTCCTCTGGGCGACGCTCGTCTACGACCCCGTAGCGCACTGGGTGTGGGGCGTCGGCGGCATCCTCCGCACGATGGGCGCGCTTGACTTTGCCGGCGGCGCCGTCGTTCACATCACGGCCGGTTTCTCTGCCCTGGCGTTTGCGCTCGTGATCCGCGCGCGCAGGGGCTTCGGGAACGGCGCGATGGAGCCGCACAACATTCCCTATTCCGTGTTGGGCGCAGGGCTGCTGTGGATGGGTTGGTTCGGCTTTAACGCGGGCAGCGCGTTGGCCGCGAACGGCGTGGCAGTGACCGCGTTGGTCAACACCAACACGGCGGCAGCCGCGGCGGGGTTCGTCTGGATGCTGCTGAGTTGGCGCGACCATAAGCCCAGCGTGCTCGGCATCATCACGGGCGCGGTCGTCGGCCTGGTGGCGATCACGCCCGC
>JALOOB010000505.1 GCA_025454635.1 Anaerolineae bacterium | reverse complement strand
GTACACGGGTGACCCGCAGCTCCAGCAACAGGCGGCGAAGGTGCTCGGGCAGTCGCGCAACGCGGCCGCGATCGGGCCGTTGCGCGATGCGCTCACCGCCAGGGATGCCGGCGTGCGCGCGGCGGCCGCGCTGGCGCTCGGCTCGCTGCGCAGCGAACGCGCGCTCGGGGATCTCCTTGCGCTGCTGCATGATGGCAACAGCATGGTGCGGGAAGCAGCGGCGCAGGCACTCGGCGCGCTCGGCAGCGCAAAGGCAGTCGCGCCGCTGCAAGAAGTTGCGGCGGGTGACGGCCTCGGCGCGCTCGGCAGCGCAAAGGCAGTCGCGCCGCTGCAAGAAGTTGCGGCGGGTGACGGCAAGAACAAGGTGCGCAAGGCTGCGCAGACCGCGCTCGATGCGATTGCGGCGCGTCGGAAATAGACATGCAAGCCGCCAGCTTGCGCTGCGTGCCGCAGGTTCTCCCCGTAAATTGTATCCCCGCCAACTTGCGCAACTCTGCTTTCTGTTTAGAATAAATCTAAATTTGGAATTATTCTAACTAAGGCAGATGACATATGAACCGCACGGAGGAATTGATTAGGGCGCTGCGCGCAACGGGCTACCGGATCACCCCGCAGCGCGTCGAAATCTGCCGCGCGCTTGCGGAGAGCAAGAGCCATCCCTCCCCGCAGGCGATTTACCAGAAGGTCAGCGAGAAGTATCCGGGCATCAGCCAGGCGACGGTGTATAACACGCTGACGGTGCTGCGGGATTTGGGCGAAGTGGTCGAAGTCGGGCTGGGGCAAGACCGGACGCACTACGAGCCGGACCCAACCCCACACGTCAACCTGATCTGCCTGCGGTGCGGCGTGATCGAAGACCTGGAAGATCAAACGGTGACGGCCCTGAGCGCGCAGCTTGCTGCGGCGCAGGGGTTGAGGATGAAGGCGGCGCGCATGGACATTTACGGCTTCTGCCGGAAGTGTCAGGCCCTGCCGCTCGTGGATCGAAGCGTGAGGATGAGCGAGGAAGCTGATGAATCGTGAATTTGCAGACGAAAGTGATGTGATTCCCCTTAGCAGTCGGCCCGCGGGCGACGGCAAACCGGGGCAGTGCGCCGAGTACCTCCTGGACATTATGGAAGCCGACACCGGAATCGTCGGCGTGGATTTCGACACGGGCTCGTCGCGGCTGAACGTGCAGTATGACGCCGCGGTGCTCCCCGCGCACCGGGCAGACCAGATCGCGGAGGAGATCGGGCAGAGGCTGGCGACGCACCAGGGCATGTGCATCATCCGCGACAGCGCGGGCGGCTGCCAGACGTGCGCGATCACGCTCAAGCAGGGGCTGCGCGAACGCGGGCAGTTGATGGCTGACGTGATCGTGACGCCGAATCAGCTCGCGCTCGTCGGCGGGCCGGTCATCAAGCCGGCGGAGGTAACGAAACCGGTCGCGGGCCCAGGCGAGCAGCGCAAGCCGCTGTTTGGACGCGTCACGCAGAACCAGGTCGAAGTCGGACTCACCGCTTTGACCGGCCTGCTGATTGCCGTCGGCTGGATCGGCGGCGCGCTGGGGCTGCCGGCGGGCGCGCAGACTGCGCTGTACATTGCGGCCTACCTGACCGGCGGCTGGTTCGGCGTGCAGGCGGGCATCGAGGACCTGCGGCGGCGGGTGGTTAACGTCGACCTGCTGATGGTGCTCGCCGCGCTCGGCGCGGGCGCGATTGGCCAGTGGCGCGAGGGGGCGATCCTGCTCTTCCTCTTCTCGTTGAGCAACACGCTGCAGACCTATGCGATGGACCGCAGCCGGCAGGCGATCCGGGCGCTGATGAAGCTGCGGCCGGACGAGGCGCTCGTGCGCCGCGGGCAAACCGAGGTGCGCATCCGCGTCGAGCGGCTAGCGCGCGGGGATCGGGTCATCGTCAAGCCGGGCGAGCGCATCCCGGTCGATGGCGCGGTGGCGGTGTGGGCGAGTCGGCTGTCGACCAGTCGACCATCACGGGCGAGTCCATGCCCGTGGACGTGGCGGTGGGCTCGCCGGTATATGCGGGGACGCTCAACACGCGGGGCGCGCTCGAAATCGACGTGACGAAGCTGAGCCACGAAAGCACGCTGGCGCGCGTCATCGAGCTTGTCGAGAATGCTCATGAGGAGAAAGCGCGCACGCAGCGCTTTCTCGACACGTTCGAGCAGAAGTACGCGCTCGGCGTCATCGCGGCGACCGCGCTGGCGATCGTCATTCCGCTGCTGCTCGGCCACGAGTTTGCGCCGACGTTCTACCGGGCCATGACGCTGCTGGTCGTCGCGAGCCCGTGCGCGCTGGTCATCTCGACGCCTGCCTCGATCCTGTCGGCCATCGCGAACGCGGCGCGGCACGGCATCCTGTTCAAGGGGGGCGCGCACCTGGAGAACATGGCGGCGGTTAAGGCCATCGCCTTCGACAAGACGGGCACGCTGACCAAGGGCAAGCCCGCAGTGACCGACATCATACCGACGGCCGGCCATACCGAGGACGAGCTGCTGGCGCTGGCGGCGGGGCTGGAGGCGCGGTCGGAGCATCCGCTGGCGCTCGCCATCGTGGCGGAGGCGCGACAGCGCGGGCTGGAGTACACGGCGGCGCGGGAGTTCCAGGCGATCACCGGACGGGGCGCGCGCGCCCGGCTGGGCGAGAAGAGCTATCTTGTCGGGAACCGCGAGCTGTTCGGGGTCTGCGCCGAGTGCGGGAGCGGGCTGGCGCCCGAGATCGAAGCGCGGACAGGTGCGCGCGGAGAGCCGCGCGACCGTCGAAAAGCTGCGCAAGCTCGGGGTCGAGCGCATCGTGATGCTGACGGGCGACAACGAGCGGGTGGCGGGCGCCATCGCCGCGCAGACGGGGGTGGACCAGGTCTACGCGGGCCTGCTGCCTGAGGACAAGGTGCGCGTGGTCAAGGAGTTGGCCGCGCAGTACGGTGCGGTGGCGATGGTGGGCGACGGCGTGAACGACGCGCCGGCGCTTGCGGTGGCGAACGTCGGGATCGCGATGGGCGCGGCGGGCAGCGATGTGGCGCTGGAGACGGCGGACGTCGTGCTGATGTCGGACGACCTGACGAAGATTCCTTACGTGAAGAGCCTGAGCGCGCGGGCGCAGCGCATCGTGTGGCAGAACATCGGGTTTTCGCTGTTCGTCATCGCCACGCTGGTGATCTCGAACTTGCTCGTCGGCGTGCCCCTGCCGCTCGGCGTGGTGGGGCACGAAGGGTCGACGCTGATCGTGGTGGCGAACGGTCTGCGTCTGCTGAGGAGCGCGCCGGCATAAGCCCGCGGCGCAGCCGGGCAGCGCGTCCTTCGACTGCGCTTCGCTCCGCTCAGGATGCTTGCACTGCGACAGGTTGCCTTACAAACCCTCAATGCGCCATGTTGCGCGTGGCGCAAGGCGGCGCCTTAAGGTATGATATCCGCGCGCGCGAGGCAAACGATGCGCATCCCCGTCCCGGCGCAGACACCACTCCAACCAACGGAAGGATTGTTCGATGAAGGAAGCCGAGCCATCCGAAGTCGTTCGCCTCGAACGAGAGGTCGAAAAGCGTCATCCCGTCCAGCGCCTCTTCATGATCGACGTGCTGAAGGACCGCGAATCGCGGCCCGTCCTGCTGTGGGCGGTCGGCGTGCTGATGTTTGGCACGTTTGCCTATCATTTCCTCGAAGGATGGAGTATCCTGGATTCGCTGTACTTCTGCGTCATTACACTGGCAACCGTCGGGTACGGCGACCTGACCCCCACCACCCCGCTCGCCAGAGCTTTCACCATCATATATGTGCTCAACGGCATCGTGATTCTGCTAACGTTCTTCGACCGCATCCGCATCGTGCGGACGCGAACCATCTCGCGCCAGGCGAAAGGCTGAATCCGCGACATACCGATACAGCCAGCAACGGCGGCTACGCGCCGGAGGAAGATCGAGATGCTGAACGCGATTTTCTGGAGCGCCCTGGCGACGGGCACCATCCTTGTCGGGATGGCGCTTGCTTATCGCAACCTGGTCAGCAGCAAGTGGACGGGCTTGATCATGGCGTTTGGCGCGGGCGCGATCATCAGCGCCGCGGCCTACCAGCTTGTCCTGCCCGCGGTGGCGCAGGAGAAGACGAACGAACTGCTTGTGGCGGTGGGGGTTGCGCTTGGCGCGCTCACGTTTTATTTCGCCGACAAGTGGGTCGACGGGTTGGGGGGCGCGGACCGGCTGAATATGGAGGGCTCGGGGGGAGGCGGATCAGGGACGGGCATCCTGCTCGGCTCGCTGCTGGACGGCGTGCCTGAATCACTGGTGCTGGGGTTGTCGCTCGTCCACTCGCCGCAGGTGTCGCTGGCCTTCATCTTCGCGGTGGCGATCAGCAATGTGCCGCAGGGATTGGGCGGGACTGCCGGGATGTTGGCGAGCGGCTGGCCGAGGAAGAAGATCACGGGGCTGTGGCTGGCGGTTTGCGCGCTGAGCATCGCTGCGGCTGCGCTGGGCTACGGTCTGGGGCAGGCGCTACCGGATGCGACCGGTGCGGTGGTCGATTCCTTCGCCGCGGGCGCGCTGCTGGTGATGCTCACCGACTCGATGATTCCGGAGTCGTTCGAGCACGGAGGAAGGGAGACGGGGCTGGCGCTGGTTGTCGGGTTTGCGGTGGCGGTAGCGGTTTCGCTGCTGCAACTGTCGTGACTGCGGGCGGAAGCTACTGACCGGCGGACTGGCGGCGCGCAAGCAGCGCGCGATTGGACACCTCATCTTCGAGGAATGAACGGCGCCAGATAGACGCGCGACGGATAATCGATCCGGGCGGACCCATACTTGCGCAGGTGCGTCCAGACCTCCACCGCAAGCCGGCTTGCCTCATCAACCTGACCGAGCGCCAGCCGAGCGCGCGCCTCGGAGGCCTCCACTTCGATCCATGAGCCCAGAATGCTGTGTGTCTGCCACAGGGCATGCGCTTCGGTAAAGCAGGCGGCGGCGCGCTCCCACTCTTCGGCGTGGGCCAGGATCAGCCCAAGGACCGCAAGACAGTTCGCCAGCGCCAGAGGATCCTCGCCAGACTCGCGCAACTCCGCGAGCAGCCGCTCCCCGATTTCCCGCCCCTTGCCGGCGTTTCCCATGCACCAGTGGATGTAGCTGACGTCGAACTGGTTGGTTATCCGGAGGCGCGTATCGCCGATTCTTTCGGCAAGGGCCAGCGACTCGGAATGCGCGGCGAGCGCCTCGGCGTAGCGACCCAACTGGGCAAGATTGAAGCCGTAATTGCGCTTGTTCATACAAGCCAGCGCGGTTTCGCCTGCCAGCGCATTCTGTTCGGCCGCTTCCAGCGAGAGGCGAGCCGCTTGTTCGTA
>JALOOB010000504.1 GCA_025454635.1 Anaerolineae bacterium | reverse complement strand
GTGAAAGAATCCATGATGGAGAACACGCCGCTCTTCTCGGTGCTTACGGAAGAGCAGCGCACCGTGATCGCAGACCGGATGGTCGAAGAGAAACGGCGCGCGGGCGAGATTATCTATCAGCAAGGACGCACTGCGACCGCGCTGTACCTCATCCGCTCGGGCTGGGCGCGGCTCCTGAATGACCAGTTCGGCGTGCTCAGCAACGTGGGCGCGGGCTCGCTGCTCGGCGAGACGGATATGCTGCTGGGCCGCTCTTACAGCATGTCTGCCGAAGCAGCCTCAGACGTGGCCCTGTGGTCGCTGCGCGACGCGGACATGAAGGCTATCTTCGAGCAGAATCCGGCGATCGCCCGCGCGCTGAAGGTGGCGCTGGGCGTGAGCGAGGACCAGACGCTCGAGCGGCACCTGCGCCAACTCGAACTGATGCGCGGCCTGGGCCAGGACGAATTGCGCGACGTCGCAGCGCACCTGCGGCCTGAGCACTTCAAGGCCGGGCAGACAATCTACCGGCAGGGCGCGGAAGGCGAAGCCATGTACCTGATCGACAACGGCCAGGTGCAGGTGGGCGGCGTCAACGCGGTGATCGCCACCATCGCCGCAGGCGAGGTTTTCGGCGAGGGCGCATTCCTGACCGGGGAGGCGCGCAGCACCACGGCGACCGCGCTAAGCGATGTGGAAGCCTGGTCGCTCGGCCGGGCCGACTTCGAGCAACTGGCGATGCGCCATCCGGTGCTCGCGCTCAATCTGAGCCGGATGGTCAGCCGCCGCCTGCGCGAGCGCAACCTGCGGGCCGCGCCCGTCGCGGTTGCGGCGACTGCGGCTGCCGCGCCGCCTCCGCCGCCGCCCGCGGCGGTGACGGGCGCGCTGACCGGACTGAACCGGGCGGCGGGACCTTCGACTTCGTGGTGGAGCAGCAGCAGCACGGGCGCGAAAGTTCGCCTCGTTGCGGTGATCGTCCTTCTGCTGTGGGTGCTCGGCGCGGCGGCGATTGCGATTATCAACTCGCTGGTCTCGCAGAACTCCGGTGTGAGCAGCGCGCCGATGGCGGCGTCGTCCTACCAGGATCGCGCAGTGCGCGTCGCGATGATCGCGGACCTGCCGACCGATGTGACGCCCACGTACACCCCGTGGCCGACCGAGACGCCGATTCCGACGCCGACGTTTACGCCTACCGCAACACCGACGAACACGCCTATCCCCACGGCGACGTTCACGCCCATGCCGACGAACACGCCTGTCCCGCCGACCAACACGCCCGTTCCGACGCGCGTGCCGGTGCGCGCGGTGGCGCAGGCGCCGGCTGCGGCCCCCGCGGTGCAGGTCGCCAAGGCTGCCGCGGCGCCGGCTGCCGCACCGGCGAAGCCGAGCGTGCAGTTCTCCTTGATCGAGGCGCGGCGCCTCAGCCCGTGCGAGAACAAGGGCAACCACAATATCTTCGTGAAGGTGGTGGATGGGGCGGGCAACCCGGTCGACGGCGTGCTGTTGATCCAGACCCCGAACGGTCAGCCTGGAAACGTGATCGACAAGCAGATGTCGGGCACGAAAGGGCCGGGCCTGGCCGAGTTCCTGATGTGGAAGATGGCGGAGTACTCCGTCTATGTGAGCGGGGACGGCGCGAACCCGGGCAGCACGGACCTGGCGAACAGCCTGCATTCCAACTTCGCGGATGAGGCGGAGTGCTCACCGGGGCAGGGCGGCAACACGCTGTTCCACAACTCGTTCAGCGTGATCTTCCGCAAGAACTTCTAGGCTAAACGCAACTGCCCCTTGAGACCTCCCTGGTCTGCGCCGGCTTCGCCGGCGGTAAGACCTCGGAGGTCTTTTGTTTCGTACGTCCACCGGCGTCCTTCGGCTTCGGACGGCGAAACTGAACGCGGTCCTCCGCTCAGGATGCCTCCGCTGCCCATACTGCATGACGCCTCAGCGTTTTGTTCTCGTTGACACAAGTCTCCCTCTGGCGCGATACTGCTCTCGGCGCTCACATCGGAAGTAGCACTCCGGTTTTTGACGCGGCGCGCATTTACAATAACGATGCTTCGATACGGCCCGTGACACGAGCAGTGATGGAGGAAGCCCAATGTTGGACTACAGGCTAACGGAAGAGCAGGAAATGATCCGGGACATGGCCCGGAGCTTCGCGCGAAGAAGGAGATTCTCCCGGTCGCCGAACGCTACGACCGCAGCGACGAATACCCCTGGCCGATCATCAAGAAGGCCGGCCCGCTTGGATTGATTAGCTCCAACATTCCCGAAGCCTACGGCGGACCGGGCATGGGCGTCCTGGAAGAGTGCATTATTAACGAGGAGCTGGCGTGGGCATGCTCGGGCATCCAGACCGCGCTGATGCTCAACAACCTCGCCTCGTGGCCGATTATCCTCGGCGGCAACGAGGAGCAGAAGCAGCGGTATCTCCCCCGGTTAACGACCGGCGGAGAACTGGCCGCGTATGGGCTGACCGAGCCGGCCGCGGGCTCCGACGTCGCGGGCATCCTCACCACCGCGGTCAAGCGGGGCAACGACTACTACCTGAACGGCACCAAGACCTGGATCACGAATGCGCCCGTGGCGAGCTTCTT
>JALOOB010000190.1 GCA_025454635.1 Anaerolineae bacterium | reverse complement strand
GCGCTGACGGCCTGCCGCAGGAAGTTGGCCATGCTGACGCCCGGAATCGCGGTCGGGTATTGGAACGCGAGGAACAGGCCCGCCTTGGCGCGCTCGTCCGCCTCCATCTCCAGGACGCTCTCACCGTCCAGCAGGATATCGCCGCCGACGACCTCGTAGTGGGGGTGCCCGGCGATCGTATAAGCCAGGGTGCTCTTGCCGGAGCCGTTCGGCCCCATAATCGCGTGCACTTCGCCCTGGCGAATCGTCAGGTTTACGCCCTGCAGGATGGGCTTGCCCTCGACATTCACAAACAGATCTTTGATGACCAACTCAGAAGACATGACTTGCTGCTCCTCGGTAGGGGGTAAGGGTTATTTCGCCTCAATTTTGAACTGGCACCCGTGGTGCCCGTCCAGGGTGCACGACACCAGCTCAACCGGCTGATTCATCACGTGCTCAATCATATCCTGCTCCATGTCGCAGATGGCGCGATGTTCGCGCGCCAGCTCATAGTAGGGGCAGGTGTATTCGCGGAAAACGATGCCGTCCGGCTCGATGCGCACTTCGGCCATGATCCCTTTGGCGTTGAGCAGTTCGGTCAGCGCGACGGCCCGCTCGTGGGGCAGCCGCGACGCGATCTGCTTGCTGTACTGCTCCGCCATGCGCTTCGACATGCGAGCGAGCAGCTCCTCGACCTTGCCCGGACCCTCGACAAGGAGGATCTCGCGCAGGAGCGAGTTGGTGAACTCGTCGTAGTGGTGCGGGAAGAGGGCGCGGCCTTTGGCGGTGAGGGAGTAGACATGCTTCGGCCGGCCCCGGCCGATGTTCTCCGCGCGCTGCTCGATGAAGCCTTCGGCCAGGAGCACCATGAGCTGCTGACGCACCGCGGTCGCGGTCACGTCCATCGCCTCTTCGAGCTCCTTAACCGTAGCCGCGCCCTTGCGTTGCAAGAGCGTCAGTACCTCGCCCGCCGGGCTGCCGCTGAGTTGTTTTTGGATCATCTAGGCTATTCCCTCATTCCCACGCTTGATAAGAGTGTAACACGGGTGGCGAATAAATGCAAATAACTGTGTGTAAAATACTGAAAAGGGAGAGGCCTTTCGGTGGCGTAGCATACGGGTTGTGCGGGTTTGCGGAGACACGCGGCTGCTGATAGGATGGGCCGAAGACGAGCCAGGTTACAAGGGGGCACGCGTGGAGCTACACGGCAAAGTCGCATTGGTCACGGGCGGCGCGGTGCGAGTCGGCAAGGCCATCGCGCTGGCATTCGCATACGCCGGCGCAGACGTTGCATTCAGCTATCACTCGTCGGGCGCTGAGGCGGATCAGACGAAGCGCGAAATCGAGACGCTCGGCCGCCGCGCATACGCTGCGCAGGCGGATTCGGGTAACGTGGCCGATTGCCGGCGGCTTGTGGCGGAGCGGCTTGTGGCGGAGACAGTCGACGCGCTTGGCCGGCTCGACGTGCTGGTGAATAACGCGTCGCTGTGGAAGCGCACACGCTTCGCAGAATTGACCGAAGCCGACTGGGACACGGTGACCAACATCCTGCTCAAGGGCGCCGCGTTCACCTCCCACGCAGCCGCGCCGCACCTCTCTGCGCATGGCGATGGCGCAATCGTCAACATCATCGATCTTTCCGCATTTATCCCCTTTCCCAACTTCATCGCGCACTCCGCGGGCAAGGCCGGGCTGCTCAACATAACGCGTAGCCTAGCGATTGAGTTGGCGCCCGTTGTGCGCGTCAACGCCGTCGCGCCCGGCCCGGTGCTGCCGCCGCCGAACTATAGTGAGAAGCAGATCCGGGCCGCGGCCGAGCGCACGCTGCTTGGCAGGTGGGGCAGGGCGGAGGACGTGGCGGAGGCTGTAGTCTTCCTCGCGCGGGCGCCCTTTGTGACGGGCTCGATCGTCGAAGTGGATGGCGGCGAGCATCTCGCGTGGCGCAAGTGAGGCAGCGATGAGCGAAACGATCGTGGTGATTGGCAGCGCAAACGTGGATTTTGTGATGCAGGTGGAGCATCTGCCGCGCCGCGGGGAGAGCGTGCCGAGCTCGCGCTTTACGCAGCTATTCGGCGGCAAGGGCGCGAACCAGGCGGTGGCCGCGGCGCGGGCGGGGGGCGATGTGACGTTCGTCGGCTGCGTGGGCGATGATGTGTTTGGCGGGATGATGAAGGACAATCTGCTGGCAGCGGGCGTCAACGTGGACCATGTGGCCGCTGAGCAGGGCGCGGAGAGCGGCGCGGCGCTGATTATGGTGGATCACGTCGGCGGCAACATCCTCTCGGTGGCGTCGGGCGCGAATCGGCGCGTGACGCCGGATATGATCCGGCCGATGTCCTCGGTGATCGCCAACGCCTCGCTTGTTATGCTCCAGAACGAGATCCCCATCGTGTCTGCTTACGCTGCCGTGGACATCTCGTCGGAGTTCGGGACGCCGGTGATGCTCAATCTTGCGCCTGCCGGGCCGTTCGAGCCGAAGCATTTGCCGAAGCTTGCTTACCTCGTTGTGAACGAGACAGAGGCCGAATCGTTGTGCGGGTTTGCGGTGGACGGCGACGCGAAGGTTGCCGGGGCGGCGGAGTGGATGCGGGCGCGCGGGGTGGGCACGGCGATCATTACGCTCGGCGCGCAGGGGGCATACATCGACGGGCCGGAGTTCTGCGGCGTGATTCCCGCGTTTCCCGTCTCGCCGGTCGACACGACTGCGGCGGGCGACACCTTCTGCGGCGCGTTGGCGGCCGCGCTGGTGGAGGGGATGCCGTTGGAGCGGGCCGCGCGTTTCGCCAGCGCCGCGGCCGCGCTCTGCGTCACGCGCCTCGGCGCGCAGGCGTCGATTCCGCAGAGGGCCGAGATCGAGGCGCTGCTTGCGGGGCGACGAGTGCCGGGGGTCTGAGCGACGGTCTTAACGGGATTTGCCGGATTGACAAGCGGAGAGACGGTCTTTACAGGATTGACAGGATTTTTCAGGATTGACGCAAGGAGAGGCCGGGCTGACGGGATTTACAGGATTTGCAGGATTGACACGAGGTGGGACGGGGCTGACGGGACTTGCGGGATTGAGGATGGCGAAAGGGTCATCCTGTCAATGCTGAAGAATCCTGCAAATCCTGTCAAACAGACGTTACGTCCACTTCTCGCGTTCGCTCACGTCCCCGCGACGATGACCGCCAGCGCGGGCAGTGACAGCACAGTCGACAGCACGATGATATTTGCGGCTAGCCCGTCGTCCGCGCCCATCTGCTGCGCCATGACGTAACTTGCCGCCGCGGTCGGGCACGCGAGGAAGATCAGCGACATTCGCAGTTCGGGCTGCGACAGGCCGAGCCAGGTGGCGAGCGCCAGCCCCGCAAGCGGCGCGGCGAGGATCTTGACCAGGGACGCGACCGTCGCGTTGCGCGCGTGCTGCCGGAGCGTGGCGAAGGTCAGCGCCGCGCCGATGCCGAGCAGCGCAAGCGGGGTAGTCATGTCGCCGATGGTCTCCAGCGTCTGCCGGAGGGGCTGCGGCAGCTTCCATCCCAGCGCCATCACGAGCAGACCCGCCGCGCAGGACAGGATGAGCGGATTTGTCACGAGCCGGTAGGCCAGCTCGCGCAGCCGTGGCCCAAGCTGCTCGCGGCTCCCCGGTCTTCCCCTAAGAAGCACAAGCACGGCCACCACGTTATAGATCGGGGTCAGCAGCGCGATCGAAATGACGCCGAGCGCCTGGAGCGCGGGCGCGTCCGCGCCGCCCTGCGACGCGACCGCAAGGAACACGATGGGGAGACCCACGTAGGCAAGATTGCTGCGGTAGCCGCCCTGCACGAACGCGGCCTCCGTCGGCGGAGGGAGGCGCATGAGCCGCGCGAGCAGGTAACCGAGCGCGACGGCTGCGAGCATGCCGCCAAACAGCACGGCGAACACGCGCGCGGCCGCGTCGCCCTGCAACTGCGATTCCGCCGACTTAAGAAACAGAAACGCAGGCAGGGCAACGTAGTAGACGAGCCGGTTGGTTTCTCGGAAAAGCTGCGGCGGCGCGAAACCGCTCTGCCGCAAGATCGTCCCTAGCGCAATGACGGCGAAGATGGGCAGCAGGACGTTGACGACTTCGGCCATCGATTACGCCGTGGCGTACGTCTTTCCCTTCCAGGCTCCGCGCGCGGCGACAAGGATCGTCAGCGCCGCGACGATCAGCGCGGCGACGATCGAAGCGATTAACACGCCGGTCAGGTTGCTGTAATTAATCGCAATGCCGACGAACGCCCACACGAGCACCAGCAGGTACGCGACATCGCGTTGCGTGAACGCCACGAGGGTGGCGATGACGAGCGCCACCGCGTACATGATGATCAGCCACAGAAGGGCCGGCAATGGTTGCCCGGTCCAGCCGTCGGCAACCAGCACATGCGCTGCGTTCGCGACGGTGGCGACCGTAATCCAGCCAAGATAAATGCTGAACGGGAGCCAGACAGCGAGCCGCTCGGCCCGCGAGACGGGCCACTTGACGGTCGTTTCGCCGGGACGGGGCGCGCCCGCGCGCAGCGTCATATAGACGACGATCAACGCGAGGAGCAGGATCGCCATCGCGATCATGGAAAGCGCGAACTGGTTGTAGTGGAAGAGGAGCAGCCAGACGATGTTGGCCACGCACGAGACCACGAAGACCCAGCCAATGCGCCGCAGCCGCGGGTTATCTTTCTGGGCCGGCAGCGATTGGAAAATCGCGTAGGCAATGAACCCGACGTAGATCAGGCCCCAGATCGCGAACACGTAGCCCGCCGGCAGCCACAAGTTCTGTCCCTTGAACTGATTGGCGATGTCGCCGGTCAACTGGTTGTTGATCGGCAGCGCGTTGGCCAGGGCATTGACGACGATAGTCGCGATCGCAGCCACCCAGACCGCGATCTGCCGCACGGTGTCCCCACTCATCTGCTTGCTCCCTTCGATGACGGACGGTTGGCGTTACTTCTCGACGGGGAATCCTGCGCCTTGCCAGGCCAGAATCCCACCCTCCATATTATGGACGTTGGTGTAACCCTGCTCCCGCAGGAACTGAGTGACCTGCGCGCTGCGGTTGCCGCTGCGGCACGTCACGACGACCGGCTTGTCCTTCGGGATTTCAGCAAGCCGCTGGGCCACTTCGCCGGTCGGAATGAGCGTAATGTCGGGGATGTGGCCCGCGTCATACTCGGACTGTTCGCGGACGTCCAGCCAGAAAACGCCGGGGTTGCCGAGCAGTGGCTTCGCCTGCTGCACGGTGAGGTTCGCCGGCAGGTTGTTAAGATCGACCGCGGGCGCGCTGCCCGTTGCTGCGGGCGCGCCGCACGCCGCAACGGCAAGCGCAAGGATCAAAAGGGTCGAAAGAACAGCTAGCTTCTTCATCAAACTACACTCCACTCGGTTTCGTTACTGGCAAGGGATGCAAGCAGACCTCGGTTCTCTCTTCTCCGATGCGCATTTCCTCCCGAGGTTGCGCAACCGTCATGGCTTCACCAACATAAAGTCAAACTCGCCCATGCGATTCGACGCGGCGCCCGCTCCCGCAGCATTCTGCCCCACCACCACGTAGAAGTGGTTGATGCCGGTATGCCCCGCGCCGCTCTCCGCGTCGCGCCATGACAGCGTCTCGTCCGGCGCGGGCGGATGCGCGGCAGGAATCGCGGTGACCTCTTCGCCATCTCCCGGCGCAAAGTAGGGATCGACGCTGCGTCGGACTGCATAAGCCGTGTTCGGGCCGACGTGCAGCCAGTTCAGCTTGACTTCGCCCGTCTCCAATCCCCCCGCGGCGAGAGGGGCGGACGGGGGTAGGGCGGTCAGCGCGAAGTCCGCAGTGGTTGCGCCGTCTCCGACAACCGCGATTCCCGAGCCAGTCGCGTCCGCAAAGCCATATGCCGTGACCCCCGCGCCATACGCGGATGGCGGCACCGGCTGGTTGTATCCGCCCGATCCGCTCGTCTTGAGCTTATAGCTGCGAGCAGCCGCGTCGGTAAGCGTGATCTCCGCGCCGCCAATCGCGGTCCCATCGTGCGCGCTCGTCACGTTGCCGTGCAACGTGCCGGTGACAAGGCAGCCGGACATGTGCGCGGTCTCCGCCACCGCGGCTTTGACGTACTCCGTGAAGTAGTCGATGTTCAGCGCTGAAAGCTTATCGCCGGTCGTATGATAGTAGGGGTTGAAGTCGTCCTCGGTCGAGTAATAATCCTCGATGCCCAGGATCGCGTCGTAGCCGTATTTCCAGAAGGAAACGTGATCGCTGGAGCCGGTAACGTCCGAGTAAACGGCGGGGACGAGGTTCAGACCGTACGCTGCGATCACACTGGCGGTTTGGTTCGCCAGGTCGACGCTTCGCGGCAGGCTGCCCTTGGCATGAAGTTCGATGTCGGGCGTGCTGCCCGGCGTGTTCCACCCGATCATGTCCAGGTTGAACACGGCAATGATGTTTTCGTTGTTGTCGCTCGCTCGCTTTGCGTACTTGTCGCTGCCAAGCAGGCCCTGCTCCTCTCCGGTCCACAGCGCAAAGCGGAGCGTGCAGTTCCATTCGAACTGCGAGAGGATGTCTGCGGCGACAAGCACGGCAGTCGAGCCGCTGGCGTTGTCGTCCGCGCCGGGCGCATTCGAGCCGGTCGGCATGTCGTCGAGGTGCGCGGTGATCATGTAGATGTCGCCGGGTGCGGTCGTGCCCGTCTTCTCCCCGATGACGTTTGGCGCAGTTGGCTTCAACCACTCATGGTACTCGACAGCGAGCCCCCGCGCAGCGAGGTGGTCGCCCACATAGTAGGTCGCGTTCTGGATCGGCGTGCCACTGTTCGTGTTGCGGGTCGTAATGGTTACACGGCTGCCACGCACGGTTACGGGCCACTCGCCTGAGAGGTCTCCGGTGTACTGGCGGATAGTGTCCTGGTCAACCTGGTCGATCATCCAGCGCACCACGGGATCAGGCGCGCTCACGGTCGGATAAGCGTTCGTCGCGTCGCTGTCGAGCAGAATCGTTGGCAGATCGATCTTGAAGGGTGGGCCTTGAGGGGGAGGGGCCGCGCCCGCCGCGCCGGTGAGAGCAAGCGCGAGGAGAACGACGAGGAACGTCTGGCAAGCGATGCGACGCAGCATTGGGTGGCTCCTCTGCTCAATGAATCAGGACTCTCAAACAAACGCACGGCGCGAATACTCTGGGGGCGACGCGTCGCCGCCCGGACTTCCCCACTGCCTCAGGAGCAGGTTCGTTCAACCCGGCGAGATTCCGGTAATCTGTCCGAAACCGTTTATTGTCAGCCGCCAGCGTGTGCCTTGCGCGAGCTCCAGGTACTCCTGCAGGCTGCGCGTGGTGTAGGTGTAGTCGCGATCATCCGCCCGAAACACGACGTAGTACTCTTCGGTCTGCCCGCCGGGCCGTTGGTCCGAGCGCAGGTTGGTCGCGGGCCAGCGCGGATTGAGGTCGCTCCCTTCGAGGATGATGGGCGGGCCGACGACCCACTCCATCGAGCGATACTGGCAATAGTCCGCGAGGACCTCGTATTCACAATCTTGCTGCACCCGACCGAAGCCCGTGCCGGTGTCTACAACATAGGGCGTCCCGCAGATCTCTCGCGCGCCAGGCACGGGCTCACTGACAGTTTGGAGCACCTCTTTGCGGCAACCAACCACGTCCACGCCGGCGGGCAGTTGCTCCAACCAACCCTCGCGCGTTACGGGCGTGAGCTGCTGCACGGCGATCGCTCGTCGCCAGCCGTAGTCTGCCACCTGCGCGACTGTGTCACTGCTGCGCCGTCCCAGGAGGATGAACACCGCAACGACGATCACCACGCCGACCAGAATGAGCGCGAGGATGCCGATGCCTGCGGGCCGGGGTGGCGATGCGACGGCGGGCGCTGCGGCTGGGACAGCCTTACCCATCGCCGCGCCGCAGTTGACGCATTTGAGGGCAGTGGCCTTATTTTCGGTTCCGCAGTTAGGGCATTTCTGCGGAGGCGCCGGCTTGTCGCGCAGCGCGCCCACAACTCCCTGCGCCTCGCGGGCCGCGCCTTCCGCGAGGGCGGCGCCGCACTGCTTGCAAACTTTGGCTGTGGAGACGTTGCGCGTGCCGCAGTAGGCGCAGTACACATCGGGACCGGCCTTGGCCGCTTCGATTTTGGCCTGGTCCGTGATCAGCGTTTCCTCGGCGGCCTGCTCGAACTTTACATCCGCCGGCATGGCCGCGCCGCACTGCTTGCATTTCGGCGCGCTGCCCGGGTTGCGCGTGTTGCAGTTGGGGCAAGTCCACTCCAACTCGACGTAGCCCAGTTCCTTCTCCGCCATTCAGCCGACCGCCATTGTCAGCCCAGCGCAAGCGGGCGCGATCAATTCTGCGCGTTTCGGCCCATACGAAGCCCGGGTAGCTCGGCAAGCAATTGCTGCGGCGTCGCGCGCTGGGGGCCGAAGATCCCCGTCCACGCGAGCCAGGTTGCGTCGCGCAGCAGCCACCTGAGGCCATACCCGATCGCCGCGGTGACGACCCAGGCTGCAGTCCACCAGCCCAGACATCCGAGCCAATCCATCTCTAACGCGACGCTCGACAAAGATGCCAGCCGAACCAGCGTGATCAAGTATAGGACGAAGAGCGCGAGGTGCCCAAAGAAGGGAGTCACCTGCGCGAACGATAGCAGCAGCGGCGCGCTCGCCACCCCAACCAACGCGATCAGGACGAGCAAGCCCGGCGCCTCACCGAAGAGCAGCGAGTAGATGGCCCACGCCGCGCCAGCCAGCGCCAGCCGGTTGACAAGAAAGGCGACGAAGCCGAAAATCACGCCCGCGATCCAGGCCGGTGTCTTCATCCGGCGCATCAACAGGCGTCCGCCGTGCGCGACCGACCACGAGGCCGCGGCAAGCAGCACGATGAGGATCGCGCGGTCCAGCATCGGTGTCTCCACACTACGCCTCCACCCGCGCAGCGACTGCGCCGACCGGATCGGCCTCGAGCGAGGGCATGCCCGCCGGTTTCGGCGAGCGTTCGCCGCGGGCTCCAGGCGGCGCGAGCAGGTCAATCACCACCTCCGCCGTTCGCTGGACGTGTGTCGCGCCGTCGGCCAACTTCACCGACCGGCTGAAATAATCCCCCCAGCCCATGTGCTTCATCGGGCCGACCGGTATCACGCGATAGCGTCCCTCCCGCACGAACCGGTTCCACGCCGAATTCGGAAAGATTGGCCAGCCGCTCCACCCGAGCACGCGACCGACGAACTGCGTTACGTCCTTGCTGCCGGAGAGATGGACGATTTCCTCCAGGTCCTCGGTGCCCGCGTCGTCTGCCAGCACGCTGCCAACCGAGATGACGCGCATTTTGTAGCCGAGCCACTCCCGCATGTAAGGCGCGGCCGCCTGCGATAGCTGCCCGCCGCCGCTGATGCAGAGAATCGTTACCGGCCGAGGTTCTTCCGGGCGGTATCCGTAGCGCAGCAGCCCCTTGATCATTTCCTTGGCAAATCCGTAAGCGTAGTAGGGGCCATAGAGCGAATCACGCGAGGCGCAGACCTGCAGCAGGTTGCGGAAGTAGATGATGTGGTACAGGGTCATGAAGCGCCGGTTGCGCCGCGCGATTTCGGGGATCGCCCGCCACAACCCGAACAGCCGGTGTTCCGTCAGCGGCGTGCTCGACGGCGAGTAGGGGAAGACGTCGCGCACGATTACCGAACCGGGAAGGCCCTGCTCGACCATGTCGAGGAATTGGGCCTCCTTCTCCGGCACCTCTTCGCCGCTGTTGCGACCCACGCCGCTCAGATAAATGATGTACTGCTCTGCGACGGGCCGGCCCGGATCACGCGGCGGCACGACGATGGGGGAATCCGGCATCGCGCGGTTCTGCCCTCGCCTGGTCCACCATGCGATCGTCTCACCGATGGCGGTCGATGCGAAGACAAGGACGATCAACACCAGCAAGCCGAGCGCGGCTAGCAGGATGTAGAGAAAGGTCATGCTACTTCCTGTTGGGTGGGATCAGGGTCTCGCGAAACAAGTATAGCGCGCTTTCGCTGGCATCGCAACGAGCGGCGTTACGCGCAAGACGCGCATCTCGCTACAACAGCCGCTGGTGGAACGCGCCCTCCAGGTTCGAGAGCCTACGGAATGCGAACGGGTTCTCCTCGTCCGTGAGCCGGCCCGTCACCAGGTCGGCCAACATCCGTCCGCCGCCCGGCGCGGCCATCACGCCATGCCCGCCGTACCCGCAGTTGAAGAATAGACCCGCTATTGCAGGGTGCGGACCGATGATCGGCCGGTCGTCCGGCGTCAGCGTGTACTGCCCTGCGCCAAGATGCACCTGGTTTTTCTTGAGCGACCCGGCCACGCGCTCCCAGAACCTCCTGCGGTTGCTCGTGCGTCTGCGCCCACGCCAGCGCCGCGCCGCCGCTCTCTGGCCGCCAGTGCGCACCCGTGTCCTGGTCGATCGTCATCGGCGCGTCTTGCGGAATCAGCGGATGCCCGCCGATGGTCACCCGGTGCCGGCGTAGATTGGTGAGCGGCAGATCGACGCCGAGCAGCGCGGCTAGCCTTGCGGAATACGGCCCCGCGGCCAGCACCACTGCGAACCCGCTCCGCGTCGCGGCGAAAACCCGTCACGGTCACGCCGGTCGCCTGGATTGCCCCGGATGCCGTGGCAAACCCGTACGCGGCCTCGTGCGCGGACAGCCAGCCGTCCTTTGCGCGCCAGGTGGCTGCGGTTACGGGGCCGCTCACGAACGGAAAGCGCCGTCGCGCCTCGCCCCCGTCCAGGTATTCCACGTCGCCCAGTCCGAGCGCCTGCTGCGCAGCAACCCGGCCGCGGAACCGCTCGGGACCGTCCTCCTGGGTGGTCAGGAACAGGTAGCCCTGCTGCCGCATGCCGATGTCGCAATCCTGCAGACCCGTCTCGTCGCCGAATCGCTCATAGAACCGGATCGACTCGCTCATCATTGCGAGATTTTCCGGCTCAATGAACTGCGCGCGGAACGCCTCCATCGACTGCGCGGTCGCCAGGCTGGCAAGCCCGGGCAGCCGTTCGACGATGACCGGCCGCAAACCGGCGCGGCTCAAGAAGCAAGAAGAATGCGGACGCGCATCCGATGATGCCGCCACCAATGACCACTACGTCTGCCGAACGAGGGAGTTGCGCCATGTTGTCACTCCGGAAGGCGGGCCGCGGGGAGCGCGAGCGTGATGGCCGTGGACCCGAACATAAGCCAAAGTATAGCGCCGGCTCTGCCTGCGCCAAAGTCAGCGCGGGCGCTTCGCGGCGGCTGGAACCCGTGATACAATCCGAGACGCGTACTCTTTCTTCCCGCCGCAAAGGAGCCCGCCGTGACCGCCGTTGCGCCCTCTGTGCCCGTCAAACGCCGCCGGTATCTGATGTTCGGTCTGCTCTACTTCGCCCAGGGCAGCATCCTGTCGTACTTCACCGCGCTCAACGCGCTCTACCTGCTCTCGTTCAACCTGAGCATGGCGCAGATTGGCCTGTTTGGCATGATCGCGCTCACGCCGTTTATTCTGAAGATCTTCCTCGGCATGGTCAGCGACCGCTTCAACCTGTTGGGCCGCGGCCATCGCCTGCCCTATATCGTCATTGGCCTGTTGATGCAGGCTGTCGGTCTCGTCATCGTGCCGTTCCTGAATCCCGCCACGCAGTTCGGCCTGTTCGCGGGGCTGGCCTTCCTCATCATGACGGGTATGGCTCTCTACGACACCTGCACCGACGGCTTCGCCTTAGATATAACCTCGGAGGCGGATCAGGGCCGTGTGCAAGGCATCATGGTCGGCGGGCGCGCAGCGGGCGTGGTCGTCGTATCCGCGGCGATCGGCGCGCTCGCGCAGCTCGCCTCGTGGCAGATCGCGTTTTGGGCGCTGGCCCTGGTGACGCTTCTGCCGCTGCCGCTCGTCCTGACGGCGCGGGAGCCGGCGCGCTCCCCGGAACGCCGTTTCCAGTGGGCCGCATTTCGTTCGTTCGGCAAGTGGCCGGTCGTCGCGCTCGGCCTGCTTGGCGCACTCTACTCGTTCATCATCAATGGCGCGAACCAGCTCGTCAACCCGTATTTGCAGGACTCATACGGCATCACGCTGATCGTCGCCGGCTTCTACACGGCGGCCTGGGGCGTTGGCGTCATTATCGGCGGGTGGGACGGCGGACGTCGGGCCGACCGACTCGGTCACAAACGAGCGATGCAGGGCGCGGTGATCGGCGGGCTGGCGGCGATTGCGGCGCTCGCCCTAATCAATAGTGCTGCTATCGCCTGGCCCCTGCTGATCGCGTTCGGGTTCGCCTTCGGCTTCTATGAGGCGGTCTACTTTGCGAGCGCAATGCGCTATGCCGACCCGCGCATTGCCGCTTCGATGTTCGCGATCTTCATGGCGATAGCAAACCTCGGCACCGGCGTTGGCCTGGCAGTCTCCGGCTCACTTTCGGACGCGGTCGGCTTCCAGGTTACATTCCTTATCCTGGCAGGGCTGAACCTGCTTGCATTCCCGCTGCTCAATGCGATATTCCCGAAGCAACCCGCGCGCTAGCGGCCCTGGCGCAAGGAGTGACCCGTGAACGACGCGCTCGCCTTTCTCTCCCGCTATATCCAGTTCGACACCACTCAGAAGAACGAGATGGCCGCCGCGCAATGGCTCGCGGCTCAGATGCGCGAACTCGGCGTTACGCGGGATATTGTCGTCCATGAGCCTGCGCGGGGCCGCGGGTTAGTCGTGGCGCGCGTCGCGGGCAGCGAGCCGCTCAGGCCGTTGATCCTCAACCACCACATCGACGTCGTCGCGGCGCAGCCCGAACAGTGGACGCGTCCCCCCTTCGCCGGCGAGATCGTCGACGGCGTTCTCTACGGCCGTGGCGCGTTGGACGACAAGGGGATGGGCGTCGCGTTTCTCTTCGCGTTGCTTGAATTGGTCCAAGAAGGCGCGGCCTTTCGACGGCCAGTCATCTTCACAGCCGTGCCTGACGAAGAAACAAGCGGCGACGAAGGCACAGGCTGGCTGGTGCGCGAGCATGGCTCCGCGCTCGCCCCCGAGTGGGTGTGGGACGAGGGCGGAGCAGGGTTTGTCGGCCTGTTTGGTCCGACCCCGCAGTTCGGCATTGCGACGTGCGAGAAGCAGGTGCACCATGTGCGCGTCGTCGCGCAGGGCGCGCCGGGACACGGCTCGATGCCGCACAGGAACAACCCGAACGACAAGCTGATCCGCGCGCTCGCGTTCGCGCTCAGGCAGCCGCGCCCGTTCCGTCTGTCTGACACGACGCGAACCATGTTCGAGAGCCTCGCCGCCACCCAGCGCGGGGCCGCGCGCAAGCTGATGGCGCAGTTGGAGAACCCGGTCGCGCAGCGCGTGGCCGACCAGCGCATCCGCAACGATGCCCAGCTCAATGCCTTTGTGCGCGATACGATCAGCCTGAACGTGGTGCGTGGCGGCTACCAGGGCAATGTCATCCCTGAGCGCGCCGAGGCGCAGCTCGACTGCCGCCTGCTGCCCGACACCGACCCTGACGAGTTCGACGTGTGGCTGCGCCGCCGACTGGGCCGAGAAGTGAGCATGGAAGTCCTTCAGCGCTCACCCCGCACGGCCAGCTCGCCGCTCGACAGCCCCTTCTACCGCGCGCTCGCAGCTTCCATCAAGCAGCTTCGCCCCGAAGCGGGCGTGTTCCCGCTGCAGGTGCCTGGCGCAACCGACGGGCGGTACTGGCGCGCGGCGGGCATCCCCGCTTACGGTCTTTCGCCGTTCATCCTGAGCCGCGAAGACATCGCTTCTATCCACGGCATTGACGAGCGAATCTCGGGCGAGAACCTGGCCCTCGGGGTGCGAATCGCGAAGGACCTTATCACCCGTCTCTGCATGGGCGGTTAGGCGCGCCGGCTACCCAAGATCAGCGGCATAGGCAAACAGCGCGGGCGCTCCGCCGGTGTGCCAAAAGAGGACGCGTGGCGCCGTGCCGCTGCGCGCAAGGGTCTTCGGGGAGTGCCGTAGGATGTCCAGCAGGCCGCCGAACGCGCGGCCGGTGTACACCGGATCAAGCAGGATCCCCTCGGTTTGCGCCATGACGCGCACGGCCTCGCGCTCCAGATCACCGACCACGCCGTAGCCGGCGCCGAGGTACTCTGCGTTGACCCGGATTTCGCGCGGGACGAACGCTCGCGGAAAGCCGAGGAGCGCGGCCGTCTCAGACGCCAGCGCGGCGACCTTCTCCTGCAGCGCCGCCTCGCCCTCGTCGATGCTGATGCCGATCACCGGCACGTCTGATCCCAGCGCCCACGATCCCGCAACGAGTCCCGCGTGCGTGCCGCCTGAGCTGGACGCAAAAACGATGGCGTCGAACGTCAGGTCACGCTCGCGCGCCTGCGCCAGCGCCTCCTCGACCGCCACAGCGTACCCGCTCGCGCCCACCGCGTCGGACCCTCCGTACGTGATGAAGTAAGGCCGCTTGCCCGCCGCCTCCAGTTCTCCGCGCAGTTCCGCCAGCCGGACCAGTCTGTTCTCGCGGCTCGTCCAGCGCAAGGTCGCGCCGAACAGCATATCCAGCAGCAGGTTGCCGTTTGGCCCTGCGGGCGGCTGCCCGCCGAGGACGAGATGGCATCCCAGCCCTGTCTGCGCCGCAGCCGCGGCCGTCTGCCGGCAGTGGTTCGACTGCACGGCGCCGGTCGTGATCACCGTGTCGCAGCCCTGCGCCAGCGCGTCGGCCAGCAGGAACTCGAGCTTGCGCGTCTTGTTTCCGCCGAGCGCGAGCCCCGTCTGGTCATCCCGCTTGATCCACACCTCCGCCGCCACGTCCTGCGCCGCCAGCCAGGCATTCAACCGCGGCAGGGGATGGAGCGGGGTGGGGAGAAACGCCAACGAGTGCCGGGGAAGATGGGCGAAAATCGACATAATACTCCTATCGGCAATCCAACAAAGCGGGGCTACTGGCAGCCCGCTGCGAAAGCAGGAGGGCAACGCCGGTAGCCCCGTCAGTTAGAGTCACTCGCTTATCAACGCGACGCCGCAACCCGCAAGTCGCGGCGCCGCATCTCAGCCGATACTACCGGCCAATCACCGGCAGCCACATATGCTTGTCCACTGTAGTGAACTGCAAGCGGCCTTCGATCGCAGGTGAGATCGGGCCGGTCTGCGCCTTCGTGTAGGCGATGACTGCATCGCGCACGTAGAACTGAGTGTCCGCGACGATTTGGTCGAGCGGCCAGAGGGTCTTGCCCGCGTTGTTGAAGTTGCAGGAGCCGGCCGCCAGGTAGTTCACTGTCGAGACGTTGTAGAACGTCTTGTCGTCGGCGAAGTTCACGGTCTTGTCGCCGATCTCCAGCGACACCACGTTGTTGCCGTTGGGCAGCATCGGGTAGGTGTCGCGGTAGGTGATCTGGTTGCCCTTGTCGGTCACCAGCATACAGGTCGTGTAGTACGAGTAGCCGCCGTAGCCGGGCACGTACTTGTAGTAGTAGTAGTTCCGGTACGCGCGCTCCAGCACGGCCTTCAACTGCGGCCCGTTCAT
>JALOOB010000189.1 GCA_025454635.1 Anaerolineae bacterium | reverse complement strand
TCGTAGTCGAGCGGCAGTCGCTCCACCGCGGCCATCCGCAGCGTCAGCGCAAACGCGCCGATGGCGAGGGCAAGCAGAATCAGGAGTCCTGCGCGAACGATTTTCATGGCAGCAGTGTATACGCAAAAAAAGAAACCAGGTTTCTGCAACACCATCGAGGGGCGCAGAGACCTGGTTTCGAAGCGCCTGGCGCTTTCGTCTAGCCCTTCACGCCACCCAGCGTCAGACCGCCGACGATGTACTTCTGCAACGCAAAGAACACAATGAGGATCGGGATGGACACGAGGATGCTCATCGCCGCGAACTGGGACCAAGGCGTGTTCGCAGCGTACTGCCCCTGCATGCCGTAAAGCGCCATCGACAGGGTGAACCACTTGGGATTCGAAATGAACTGCCAGGAGAGCACGAACTCCTGCCACCCTGCCATGAAGCCGAGCAGCGCGGTCACGGCGAGGCCGGGCAGCGCCAGCGGCAACATAATCCGGAAGAAGGTCTGGTTGGCGCTCGCGCCGTCGATGGTCGCGGCCTCTTCCAGTTCCTTCGGGATCGTGTCGATGAAGCCCTTCATGTTCCAGATCGCGAAGGGCAGCGACGTGGCGACCATCGCGACACCCACGCCGACGATCGAATTGCGCAACTGCGGCCCCAACACGAAGTTCAGGAGCACGAACAGCGCGGTGATCGTGGCGACCGCTGGTAACATCAGCACGATGATGAAGCCGAGCATGCCCGCTTGCCGGCCGGGGAACCGGAAGCGGGAAAAAGCGTAGGCCGCGGTCGTGCCGATGATGACCGTTAGAAGCGACACGCCCACCGCCAGGATGGCGCTGTTGCGCGCCAGCTCAGGGAAGGACACCGGGTTCGGGGTCGGCTTTGTGAAGACCTTCTCGTCGGCCGCGACACATTGCGTGGATCGATCGACATCGATACGATCCAGAACACCGGGAAGATTACGACGAGCAGGACAAGGATCGCCAGGATTTGCGAGACTATCTGGCGCCTGGGCGTCATTTTGGCAATCATGGCTTACCTCCTTAGTCCGCGTATGACTCAGTCGCGCGCGAAATCTTGTTCGTGATCAGGGTAATCGTCGCCAGCACCGCGAAGACGATGTAGGCAAACGATGCCGCGATACCGTAGGGGCGCACGTTGCCGAGGCCCGGAATATTGATCGTCGTCTCGTTGACGAGGCGATACGCCTGCGTCACAAGGATCTCCGACGTGTGGAGCGGGCCACCGCCGGAGACAAAGTAGATGACGTTGAACTGGTTGAAGGTCATCGTCATGCCGACGATGATCGCCGGAATCAGCGCGGGTCGGATCATCGGCAGCGTGATGTTCTTGAACTGCTGCCACGCCGAGCCGCCGTCGACCTCCGCTGCCTCATACATCTCGCGTGGAATGCTCTGGAGCGCGCCCGTGGCAATCGCCATCATGAAGGGCCAGCCGAGCCAGATGTTGGTCATCAGCACGGCATAGAACGACAGCGGGAAGACGCTGCCCAGGCTCGTGGTTTCCGCCGCGCCTCCCGGCAGGATCAGCGGCAAGACCACCACCGCGATCAGTTGGAGGGCAAGGAACCACACGACGAGGAACGGCAGCCACCGCTCACGCACCTTCTTGAAGAAGAACGGAACAATGAGCAGAATCACGAAGATGAACAGGAAGAAATAAGGGTCCGCCCCGTCTGGCACGCGGACGAACGGCGGAATCCACTGCAGCGGCGGGTCGATCTGCTGCAACCAGCGCACATTGCCAGGCAACCCGAACATCCGCAGCACCTGGTTCACCGCGCCCGACTGATCGTCGAACATATTGCGCCAAACCATCGCGGTGACCAGGCCCGGCATGGCCCACGGAATGATGTAGAGCGACCGATACAGGCGCTTGCCCTTCAGCCCATCCTGGTTAATCAGAACTGCCACCGCGATGCCAATCGCGACGTGGAAGAAAACATTGACCAAGGTCCACAGGAAGTTGAAGAGCAGGATGCGCCAGAAATCGAAGCCCGACAGCACTTTCGCAAGCTCGCCGGTCAAAATGCTGATGTAGTTCTGTAAGCCGACAAACGCCGGGGAGTTGTGAGCCTTGAGATCACCCGTGAATAGATGAGGGGCCAGAAGGTGATCAGGAGCATGATGATGGCGGCGGGGAGAATATAGAGGTAGGCCGTCCGCCAGATTCGCCGCTGCTGCTGTTTTGCCAGGTCCGAGGTTGAGCGGCGGTCCTTGGTCACTTGCGCAGTTGCCATAGCGTACGCTCCATTGCTGCATAGAAAAAAGGGGAGGACCCGGTGCGGGCGCCTCCCCTCTTCTGACAAACCGCCTTACTTCTTGTTGGCCGCGTCGATCAGCTGGCACGCCTCTTCGACAGCCGCCTGCGGCTCAGACTTGCCCTCGATGACCTTAGTGATCATGTCGTCCGATGGACCCCAGACTGCGCCCATCTCGGGCTCGTTCGGGAAGTAGGAGGCCGAAGCCGTCTGCGCCAGGAAGCCGGCGATGAACGGATCGTCGGTCTTAACCGCCGGGTTCGACGGAATGTGGCCGACTTCGGTCATCATCAGCTGCGTGTCAGGCTGGGCCATGAACCACATGAACGCCTGCGCCGCCTCAGGATTCTGAGCGGTGGCGCTCAGGAAGATGTTCTTGGTGCCGAGGAACGGCGCGCGCCCACGGGCCGTTGAAGATGTAGCCGACCTTGCCGTCCTTGAACGCCGCGTCCAGCTTGCCGCCGTCCTTGTCGGCGATCACGTTCGCCGTGCCCTTGGCATCCGCGATGAACGTGAGCGCATCCACGACGGACGTGCCGGTGGTGAAACCGCACTTCTGATCGTCGACGAAGACGCTGCCGCCACCGCCCAGCAGGAGGCCGGACGAGTGGTAGAAGCCCGCATTGTAGGCCAGGCCGACCTCAGCCGCCTGCTCGAGCAACTCTTCGATGCTCGTCGCCGGCGTGTCGACCAGTTCCTTGTTGTACCACAGGGCCACGGCCTCGGTCGACTCGGGGAACGCCCAGGTCTTGCCGTCGAACTTCACAGCTTCGACCGCTGCGGGGCTCAGCGCGCTCAAGCCCACGGTGTCAGCCAGGTCCCGATCCAGTCCTTGGGCCCGATCAGCAGGTCGGGGCCGCCGCCGGTCGAAGCCTCGGTCGTGAACTTGTTCTTCAGCTGGTCGAAGGGCACGGCCAGCACGTCGACGGTCACGCCAGGCGCCTTCTCCTGGAAGGCCGCGATGACCTCGGTCAGCTTGTCAGCCTCGGCGCCGGTCCAGCCGTGCCAGAGGGTTACTGCGCCCTCGGCCGCGGGCATCTCGCCCATGGCCGCGGCGCCGGCGCTCGCGCCCGCGGTGGTCGCGCCGAAGTTCGGCTCGACGGATTCCTTCTTGTTAGCCGCATCGATTAGCTGGCAGGCCTCGGTCGCAGCCGCTTCCGGTTCCGACTTGCCCTCGATCACCTTGGTGATCATGTCGTCAGACGGGCCCCAGACCGCGCCCATCTCGGGCTCGTTCGGGAAGTAGGAAGCCGTGCCGGTCTGCTTGAGGAAACCAGCGATGAACGGATCGTCGGTCTTCACGTTCGGGTTCGACGGAATGTGGCCGACTTCGGTCATCATCTGCTGGGTTTCAGGCGTCGACATGAACTTAAGGAAGGCCTGCGCGCCCTCCAGGTTCTGGGTGTTGGCGCTCAGGAAGATGTTCTTGGTGCCGAGGAACGGGGCAAAGTTGCCGTTCGGCAGGGTGATCGGGTCGGCGATACCCAGGTTCTCCGCGCCCAGCGCGTTCACGTAGTCGCCGGTCGCCCACGGCGCCCACGGGCCGTTGAAGATGTAGCCGACCTTGCCGTCCTTGAACGCCGCGTCCAGCTTGCCGCCGTCCTTGTCGGCGATCACGTTCGCCGTGCCCTTCGCGTTCTTGATGAACGTCAGGGCATCGACGACCGACGGACCGGTGGTGAAACCGCACTGCTGCTCGCCAACGAAGACGCTGCCGCCACCGCCCAGCAGGAGGCCGGACGAGTGGTAGAAGCCCGCATTGTAGGCCAGGCCAACCTCAGCCGCCTGCTCGAGCAGCTCTTCGATGCTCGTCGCCGGCGTGTCGACCAACGTCTTATTGTACCACAGGGCCACGGCCTCGGTCGACTCGGGGAACGCCCAGGTCTTATCCTGGAACTTCACCGCATCCACCGCGCTCTGGTTGAGGGCCGTGAGGCCCACCGCGTCCGCCATCTCGTCGAGCGCCGATCCAGTCCTTGGGCCCGATCAGCAGGTCGGGGCCGCCGCCGGTCGAAGCCTCGGTCGTGAACTTGTTCTTCAGCTGGTCGAAGGGCACGGCCAGCGGAGCAACAGTCACGCCAGGATTCGCGGTCTGGAACGCAGCAATAACTTCTGTCAGCTTATCAGCCTCGGCGCCGGTCCAGCCGTGCCAGAGGACGACTTCGCCTTCGCCACCGGTCGCCGCGGGGGCAGCAGTCGGTTCGGGGGCCGTCGTGGGAGCCGGGGCCGAGGTGGCCTCGGGGGCCGTCGTCGCCGCAGGGGCCTCAGTCGCTTGCGCGGCTGGGGCCTGCGTCGGGGTCGCGCCGCCGCCACAAGCCGTCACAAGGACGCTGAGCACGACAAGCACACTGAGCAGGGCAAACCACTTCTTCATGCAACTCCTCCGATTTGAGGTTAAACCAACTCGAAAAGCCCGTTACTAGAGGTTAGCAAACTGCGGTTAAATGGATTTAGCAACAATCCACTTTGCAAATGATAGCACTGGGCACGCAGGGTGTCAAAGAACGCACGCCAATGCTTCCAGACGAGTGCCAGTCGACATGACGAAAGGGCGACCAAAGCCGCCCCATCACTGGATGCCAACCTTAAGTGGTACATTACGCGGATAATGAACGATAAACTGTAACCAAACTCTCGCTTCTTGTCCATGGTCTGTCCCAGCAGTCCGCGGCGCGTCGACCTTTGCGCTCCATCTGCCGCGGCGCTATAATATTCGCGCCATGCACATCTACCGGGCGGACCTGCGCGATTTGACCGGCTGCCTGCAACTCGATGCCTCTTACGAGACCGAACACGTCTGGCAAATCACGCAGCAACAGGAAGGGAGCCAGGTCGTCACCCGCTTCCAGGTGACGCGGCTCCCCCGCGCTATGCAGGTCCAGTATCCGAGCTGGAGTGAGGCGCTGCTCGCGCACCAACAGCGGGGCGACCTGATCCTTGTCGCCGCGACGGCCATGAACGTGCACGGTTATATCGACCAGGAGACCCAGCCGGACCAGAGCCTTGCGTGGATTCATCACCTCGTCGTCGGGCCGGAGCACCGGCGGCAGGGCATCGGCTCGCAGTTGCTGGCGCGCGGGTTACAGCACGCGCGGCAGCAGGCGCTGGCGCAGATCATGACGGCGGTTCAGAGCAAGAACTACCCCGCCATCCAGTTCCTGCAGAAGCACGGCTTTAAGTTCTCGGGGTATAACGAGCGATACTATCGAAGCAGAGATATAGCCTTGTATTTCGTACGCGGATTGTAACGAATGATCGAGTCCTCGGGCCTCACATGGCCCGTGATCCTGGCGTTTGCCAACCTCCTGCTCTCCTCAGCTATCGTCATCACGGCCTTCTCGCTGCTCGGGTTCACGCTAACCCGGAACCTCCGCAGCGAGGTTGCCCAGACGTTTAGCGTGCTGCTCGCGTGCGTGCTGATCGTCTTCGCGATCGACATCATCGTGCCGCGCGTCGAAACCGCCCACGCTGCGGAGATCTGGCTGCGCGTGCAGTGGATCGGCATCGCCATGGTGCCGGCCGGCTATCTGCACTTCTCCGACGCCGTGCTGCGCACCACCGGCCACTGGTCCATGCGCCGCCGCGCGGTGGTCATCGCCACCTACCTGTTCAGCGGAACGCTCGTCGTGATGGCGCTCTTCACGAACGTCCTGGTCGGTGGCATCGAGTATACGCCGCCTGTCGCGCACCTCGCGGCAGGCCCGCTCTTCCCGCTCTTCGTCGGCTACTTCATCTTCACCGCGGTTTACGGCGCATACAATGTCTATCGCGCGCGCCGACGCTGCCTCACCCCAACCTCGCGCCGCCGCATGACCTACCTCACGCTGTCGTTCTTCGCGCCCGGCCTGGGCGTCTTTCCGTACCTGCTGACGTCCGGCGTGGCCGAGAGCCTGCCGCAGTCGTTGATCCTCGTGTTGTCGATGGCCGCGAACTTCGCCGTCGGCACGATGCTTGTCGTCATGGCCTACAGCGTCACCTATCTCGGCGTCCTCTCACCCGACCGGGTCATCAAGCACGATTTGCTCATGCACCTGCTGCGCGGGCCGGTGGTCGGCACAGTGGTCATCGTCGTCATGCTCGTCATCCCGCGCGTCGAGTTGATCCTGGGGCTGCCGCGCGAAACCGCGCTCATCTTTGCGGTCGTCGGCGTCATCGTCGTCGGGCAGCTCGCGGTCACCTTAGCCAAACCCTGGATCGACCGGCTGCTGTATCCCGAAGACCGCGAAGAGATCGCCTGGATTCAGACGCTCGACCGGCGCCTGCTCACCTCCAGCGACCTCCGCCAGTTCCTCACCAACATCCTGATCAGCCTGTGCGAACTGCTGCGCGTGCCGAACGGCTTCGTGATCGCGCAGACCGAGCAGGGATTCCGCGTCGAGGCGGTCGCCGGCGACGCGCAGATGGCCGCCCGTTACGCCGCGGACCCTGACGCCGTCGAGGCATGGGAGCGCTTTGCGCGCCTGCCGAATGGCGCGGACAATGGCGACCGCCGCAACGGTCACGGCGAAGCCGAGCCGACTTTCTACGGCGACGGCGAGTTCTGGTACTGCCCGCTGCGGAGCGCGGACGGCGGCAAGCTGCTCGGCCTGTTGGCGGTTGTCGCGCGGACGCCCGAAGTGCGGATGGACCAGGACGAGCGCGCCGAATCCGATGCCCTGCTCGCGCAGGCTGCGGCCGCGATGGCCGACCGCTACGTGCAGGAAGGCGTCTTCGCTACGCTGCAGACCATCCTGCCCGACCTCGAACGCATCCAGGAGTGGCGCAGCGCGGTGCGGTATGCCCCGCCCCTGCCCACACCTGACGTCATGGTCGCGGAGCCGACAAGTGACCCCAGCCAGATGTTGGCGCAAGCGCAGTGGCAGCAGTGGGTGAAGGATGCGCTCAGCCACTACTGGGGCGGTCCCAAGCTGACCGAAAGCCCGCTCATGGACCTGAAGCTCGTGCGCCGCCAGCTCAAGGCAACCGACGGCAACCTGACCGCCGCGTTGCGTTCCGTGCTGAAGGAAGCTATCGAGCGGCAACGCCCACCCGGCGAACGCAAGCTTACGGCTTCTGAATGGTTGGTGTACAATATACTCGATATGCGCTTCGTCCAGGGCCAGCGCGTCCTGGACATATCTCGACGGTTATCAATGAGTGAATCAGACCTGTATCGGAAGCAGCGTGTGGCCGTGGCTGCGGTGGCCCGCACGCTCGCCGAGATGGAAGCTGCCGATGCTGACTCGGATGAGTAGGTTAGCCGGATGATGGACGGCTGGTCGCTGGCAGGCAGTGGCGGTGCGCGAGAATATCGGCACAGGAGTCTTGAGATGGATGATGGATACTGGGCAGCGCTTCTGAAGGATGTGGAGGAAGAGCCCAATAGCGCAAAAGGCGCGGCGGAAGGAGAAGAGGGCAACGGGGGGGCCGCCGCAGCCGCGCGCCGCTGGCCTGGCACGGCCGGGTCCGATAGCGAACCGGACTGGGAGCGCGCCGAGCAATTGCTGGCCAGTTCGGACGTTGCAGAAGTGCGCGTTTCCGGCTTCAACCGCGGGGGCCTGCTGGCCGACTTCGGCGCGTTGCAGGGATTTATCCCCGCATCGCACCTCCTTGCGCCGCTGCCGGGACAGTCGCAGGAACAGCGAGCTGCCGGCCTGGCATCCCGGATCAACGAGAAGCTACAGGTTCGTGTGGTCGAAATCGACCGCAGCCGTTGCCGCCTGATTCTGTCGGAGCGGATGGCGCGCGACAACAGCAAAGAGACTGAGTTGCTCGCCAGCTTGCAGCCGGGACAGGTGCGCGCCGGCCAGGTGACGAGCCTCTGCCCGTTCGGCGCGTTCGTCGACCTCGGCGGATTCGAGGGGCTGATCCATATCTCCGAGTTGTCGTGGGGCCGGGTCGGCACGCCGGGCGACGTAGTGACCCCCGGCGACCAGGTGCGAGTGCTTGTGCTCGAAACCAACCCCGACGAGCAGAAGGTTGCCCTGAGCTTGAAGCGTCTGCAACCCGATCCCTGGCAGGGCGTCGAAGAACGCTATCACACCGGGCAGGTCGTCGAGGCCATCGTCACGAATGTGGTCAACTTCGGCGCATTTGCGCGGGTGGAGGAAGGGCTCGAGGGCCTGATTCACGTGTCGGAGTTGGCCGAGGGGAGCTTCATGCATCCCCGCAATGTCATTCGCGAGGGGGATCGCGTCCGCGCGCGCGTGATCGCGGTGGACGGGGCCAAGCGCAGGATCGCGCTGACGCTGCGCGCGCAGGACAACCTCTCGCGCGGTAACTTCGAGTCGCAGCCACCGCTCTCCTGGGATCAGCCGGCTTAACGCAAGCGGACGCCGGCGAACGGAAATGAGGCTGAGCCCGCGCGGCGCTTTGCCGGTTCGCGTGTCCAGCTGAGCTCCGGGGCAAGCCATTTGAAACGCAGCGCTTTGGAATGGACTGGTTGGGCTCTTGTCGCCTTGGCGCTGGTAGCCCTGCCGCTGCTCGTCTTCAGTTTCGGCCTCGGCGCGCCCCCGCTGCGGATCCTGTTCGGTCCGGGCGCCTACCTGCTCGTTCCCGGCCTGCTGGCCGGCGGCATCGCGCTCGCATTTGCCGAACGCCGCGGCTGGCGCGCGCGCTGGCCGGCGATCCTCGCGCTCGAAGCCCTCTTTCTCGGCCTGCTGGCCTTGGCGCACGCGGGCGCGCAGTACGGCCTGGCCGACGCCATGCTTGGACGCCGCGGCGGGCTGGCCGGCTGGGGCCTCAACGAGTTCCTGCGCATCTTCCTCCCCGCGCCGCTCGTCTGGCTCCTGTTGATCGCGCTGGCGCTCGGCGCGCTGGCCGCGCTCTTCTTTGCCGTGCCGCCGGGGTGGGTCGAGCGGCCGCGTGCGCTCGCTGCGGCCGCGCTGGCCCGGCTCACCGGCCGCGAACAGGCCGCGACCGCGCCTGAGCCCGCCCTGCCGGAGCTGCCCCCTCCATCCGCGCCCGCAAAAGCCGCGGGCAAGGACCTCTCCCGGCGCAGACGTCCCCGCGCGGCGGCGTCCGCCAAGCGGCCCGACTGGCTCCCGCCGATGGACCTGCTCAAGCCCGATCCGGCGGTCACCGGCGCAGCGGCCAACAACGCCTACTCCGCCAACTCGCGCCAGCGCGCGCAGTTGATCAAGCAGACGCTCGCGGACTTCGGCGTGCCGGTCGAAGTCGTGAGCATCAAGGAAGGCCCGACGGTCACGCAGTTCGGCCTGGAGCCGGGCGAAATCGTTAAGGAGCGCGACGGCGAGCTGATCCGCCGCCGCGTCTCGGTGCAGAGCATCCTCCGCCTGCGCGACGATCTCGCGTTGGAGCTCGCCGCGGCCTCCCTGCGCATCGAGGCGCCCGTTCCCGGCCGCCCCTATGTGGGCATCGAGGTGCCCAACACCGCGAAGACCCTGGTCAGCCTCCGCGGCGTGCTCGAAGCCGAAGCCTTCGTCGCCGCATCCTCGCCCCTCGCCGTCGCGCTCGGACGCGACGTTTCGGGCGACCCGGTCGTGGCCGACCTCGCGAAGATGCCGCACCTGCTGATTGCGGGCGCGACGGGTTCCGGCAAGTCGGTCTGCGTCAACGCGATCGTGTGCAGCCTGCTCATGAGCAACGGTCCTGAGACCGTCCGCTTCGTCATGGTCGACCCCAAGATGGTCGAGTTGCCGGGCTACAACGGCATCCCGCACCTGCTCGGCCCGGTCATCACCGACCCCAACCAGGCGACCGCCGCGCTTTCCTGGCTCATGCTCCAGATGGACGACCGCTACCGCCTCTTCGCGGACGCGGGCGTGCGCAACGTCGAGGATTACAACCGCAAGGCGCGTAAGGCACACGACCTGCGCCCGCTGCCCTACCTCGTCCTAATCATCGACGAGCTGGCCGACCTTATGATGACCGCCGCGAACGATGTGGAGCGGCAGCTTTGCCGCCTCGGGCAGATGGCCCGCGCCACCGGCATCCACCTCGTCCTCGCGACGCAGCGGCCGAGCGTCGACGTCATCACCGGCCTCATCAAGGCAAACTTCCCTGCGCGCATCGCGTTCGCGGTCACCACGCAGATCGACAGCCGCGTGATCCTCGACACCCCCGGCGCGGAGAAGCTGCTCGGCCGCGGGGATATGCTCTTCATGGCCCCCGACTCGTCCAAACTCGCGCGCATCCAAGGCTGCTTCGTCTCGGACCGGGAAATCGAGAAGGTGGTCGAGTTCTGGCTCAACCGGCCCGAAGGCGAAGTGGAGTCGCCCACCGAAGAGGCGCCGTGGGCCGCAATGATGGGCGCCGAACAGGTCGACCAACTGCTGCACCAGGCGCTCAAGCTGATCTCCACCCGCACGCACGTGTCGACCAGCCTGCTCCAGCGCCAGCTGCGCATCGGCTTCCCGCGCGCCGCCCGGCTCATGGACCAGTTGGAGGAAATGGGCGCGGTGGGGGGAGACGAAGGCGGCGGCCGCTCGCGCGAGGTGCTCTACCGCCCCGAATCCGCGGAGGACGCGATTCTTTGAGCCTGGGTGCGCCGGGGGTATAATGAAGATGTCCGGGCGAATAGCTCAGCCGGTTAGAGCGCCTCGCTTACACCGAGGAGGTCAGGGGTTCGAGTCCCTTTTCGCCCACCTGTCAACCTGGTCCCGCCCTGCTCTGTTTGGCGCGACCAGGTTTTGTTGTTTCGCGGAGACTTGATGCCCGACACACTTGCTCATGACGGCCGCCGGCGTCTTCCCAGCGTCGATCGCCTGCTCGCCGATCCCGTCCTCGTCGCCGCTGCCGAGACGCAGGGCCGCGCGGCCGTGCTGGACGCGGCGCGCGCCGTTCTGCAGGATGCGCGCGCCCGCATCGCGGCCGGAGAGGCCGCGCCCGACGCGCTTGCCCTCGTCGCGGAGGTCGCGGCGCGCGTCGAAGAGGAACTCAGCGGCACCCTGCTGCCGGTTATCAACGCGACGGGCATCATCGTTCACACCAACCTCGGCCGCGCGCCTCTCTCGAAGGCTGCGCGCGCGGCCATGGATGCGGTTGCGGCGGGTTACTCCAACCTGGAGTACAGCCTCGAAACCGGCGGCCGCGGCTCGCGCTACGTCCACGCCGAGGCGCTCATCCGCAAGCTCACCGGCGCGGAGGCCGCGCTCGTCGTCAACAACAACGCGGGCGCGATCCTGCTGGCCCTCTCCGCGCTCGCGCGCGATCGCGAGGTGGTCATCTCGCGCGGGCAACTGGTCGAGATCGGCGGCGGCTTCCGCATCCCCGACGTGCTGCGGCAGGGCGGCGCGCGGCTCGTCGAGGTCGGGACGACCAACCGCACACACAGCCGCGACTACGAGGCCGCCATCGACGCGGAAACGGCCCTGCTCCTGCGCGTGCACTCGTCGAACTTCCGGCAGGTCGGCTTCACCGCCGAGGTCTCGCTGGCTGACATGGCAGCCATCGCGCACACGCGCGGCGTGCTGCTGGTCGACGATCCTGCTCGACACCGCGCCGTACGGCCTCGCGCGCGAGCCCCTGGTGCAGGAAAGCCTCGCCGCGGGCGCGGACCTCGTCACGTTCAGCGGCGACAAGCTGCTCGGCGGGCCGCAGGCCGGGCTGATCGCGGGCCGCGCAGACCTCGTCGACTTGTCGAGAAGCTCCGCCGCCACCCGCTGACGCGCGCGCTGCGAGTGGATAAGGCCACGCTTGCCGCATTGCAGGCGACGCTCCTGCACTATGCGCGCCGCGAGGCGCTGGCTGAGATTCCCGTCTGGCGCATGATTGCCGCGCCGGTGGACGCGGTGGAGCGGCGCGCGGCCGCGCTGGCAGCCGCGCTGGCGGCGCGCGGCGCCTCCGCCCGCGCCGCACGCATGGAGAGCGCGGTCGGTGGCGGTTCGCTTCCTGGCGAGACCCTGCCCAGCGCAGGTGTGGCCCTCGCGGTCGA
>JALOOB010000188.1 GCA_025454635.1 Anaerolineae bacterium | reverse complement strand
TACAGCCTCGGCGCCGGCGACCAATGCATCCGGTATCCCGCGTTTTATCCCCTGTTTTTGACACTTAGCGCAGGCTTAACCGGGGTTATGCTGACGGGTGATCTCTTTAACATCTTCGTTTTTTCGGAACTGCTCGTCATTTCCGGCGCCGGGCTGACCGCGATGGCGGATGATCACTTCGGCGTGGAGGCAGCTTACAAGTACTTCTATATGAGCCTGGTCGCCGGCGTCCTGCTGCTGCTGGCTGCGGGCAGCCTGTACGCCGCCTATGGCACGCTGAACCTGGCGGACCTGGCGCAGCGCATTGCCGCGGACTCCGGTTCCGCGCCGCTACTGCCGGCAGCAGCCGCGCTCCTGACCGCGTTCTTCATGGTCAAGAGCGCAGTGGTGCCCTTCCACTTCTGGCAGCCTGACTTTCATACCGCCGCGCCGACGCCCGTGAGCGCCATGCTCTCGTCCGTCGTGGTCAAGGTGGGCGTCTACGGTTTCCTGCGCATGACGACGCTGCTGCTGCCGGAGGGCGTCTTTCCGCTGCGCCCGCTGCTCATCGCGCTGGGCGCGTTCGGGGTGCTGTTTGGCGGGTTCACCGCGCTGGGCACGCACAATGCGAAGCGCATGCTTGCCTACTCGACGCTCGCTCAAATCGGCTACATCCTCGTCGCCATCGGCTGGGGCTCGCCGCTCGCGCTCACCGCCGCGCTGGTCTTTACGGTCAACCACAGCCTTGTTAAGGCTGCGATGCTCATGGTGGCCGGTGCGGTCGCCAGCCGCGCCTCGCCGAAGTCCGCCGCGTTTACGGCCCTGGCGGGCGTCGGTAAGGCTTCGCCGTTTGCGGGCGGTCTGTTCATGCTCGGCGGACTTGCGCTTGCGGGCATCCCGCCGACGAACGGTTTTGTCAGCAAGTTGCTGGTGTTCCAGAGCGGCCTTACGTTGGAACAATATGCGGCGGTGGCTTTAATCGGCGCGGGCGGCATCCTCACCCTGTTGTACGTGATCCGCGCGTTCCAGTTGATCTGGTGGGCGCCGCTGCCGGAGGGTCACAAGGCCAAGGCGAAGGGGGACCATCTCATCGCGCCTGCGCTCCTGATCGCGCTGTGCCTCCTGCTCGGGCTGTGGGCCGAACCGCTCGTGCGGCTTGCGACGGGGGTCAGCGAGTGGCTGCTGACGCCGGGCGCCTACATTGCCGCGGTGCTGGGAGGGTAGCGCAATGGGGTACGTATGGACAATCCTTGCCGTCACTGCGGCATATCTGGCTCTGACCGGCAACCTTGCGGTGAACAATATCCTGGTTGGGGTTTTGATCGCGTCCGTGATCGCGCTGTTGTTGCGGCCGACGCGCTCCCCGGTCGAGCTGCGCCGTGTGCCGCGCTCGCTGCTGGCGCTCCTGCAATACGGCGCTTTGCTCGCCTACGATATTATCCGCAGCGGCCTTAATGTGGCGCGGATCGTGCTCGACCCGAAGCTGCCGATCCGGCCGGGCATCCTTGCGGTTCCATCCGAGTGCGAGACCGATCTCGGCATCGCTTTGAGCAGTCACGCCTTGTCGGTGACGCCGGGCGAGATCGTGGTTGGCGTGGATCAGGAGGGGACGTTGTACATCCATTGCCTTGACGCGTCGCACGCTGCGGACACGATCGGCGAGGCGCAGGCGCTCCGCCGCCGGCTTCTCAGTCGCATTCTGGAGTGAATTCATGCTCCAGCAGGTATTGGTCGTCGTTCTGAACGTTGCGCTGGCGATCCATATCGGTCTGATCGGAATTAGCGTCTACCGTCTGTGGCGCGGAGAAAACCTGGTCGACCGGCTGATTGGCGCGGACCTGGTGACAACGCTCATGCTGGCGATCCTGGTGCTCATTGCGTTGATCGAGCTGAACGCGCTGTACATCGACGTAGCGCTCGGCCTGGCCGCGCTGGGCTTTGTCGGCGCGATTGCGTTGGCAAAGTACATCGCGGATGAGAGGATGTTCTAGCGATGGACGACATCCGGACGGCCCTCGCGATCTTGGCTATCCTCATTGGCACCGGTTTCTCGTTGATCGGCGTGATCGGATTCATCCGGCTGCCGGATGTCTACACGCGCCTCCATGCGACGGGCAAGGTGAGCGTTTTCGGCGTGGTGTTGCTGCTCGTCGCAGCCGCGCTGATCACGCCCGTTGGCGCAGGGCGCGCCGCGGTGCTGATTTTGCTGCTGATCATCGGCGGGCCGACCGCATCGCATGCGCTAACGGCAGCGGCATGGCGGGCGGGTATCAAGCCGCGGGGGACGATTCGCGACGATCTGGAGCGGGATCACCCGCGGGAGCCGTAAGGTCCGGGCAAGGGGCAACTACCCCGAGTCGGCAGTTGAGTATGGGCAGCTCAAGCAAATGCGAAGTCGTCGGCCTCGTAGGAAGCGGAGCCGTGGGCCAGATGATGGAGGGCGCGTGTCAAGTCGGGCGCCCCGCGACTACTCCACCTGATACGGCACGTTGGTGATGACGATGCCCGGCCGGTCGCGCAGCGCCCACTCGAGCCAGGTGGCGGCCTGCGTGTGCAGGAGATTGGCAGCCGTCCGGCGCGGCACGAACTGCGGCACGACCACGGTGATGACTTCGTTGGGTTGGCGCTCGCCGTCGATGGTCTCGATGTACTCGAGCAGAGGCTCCATGAGCAGGCGATACGGCGAGTCCAGGATCACCAGCCGCACCCCCTCGCCCCAGAGGTCCCACTTTTGCTGAACGCGCTCCCCCTCGGCCGGCTCCACGGAGACGTGAACCGCGGTGACGTCGCGGGAGAGCTCACGCGCATAGCGTAGGGCCGCAAGCGTGCCTCGGTGCACGCCACTGACGGGCAAGATCACCCGGTGGCGCGCGATTGGCGGCGGCTCGCCGAAGTCATTGAGCGAGAGGCTGGCCGCAAGGCCGCGATAATGGCGATGGATGGCGCTCAGGCCGACCACCAGGATGGGGATCAGGACGAGGATGATCCAGGCGCCGTCCGTGAACTTGGCGACCGCGAACACGACGGCCACGACTGCGGTGAGGGCTGCACCCACACTGTTGATAAGCATCTTGGCGCGCCAGCCGCGCTCGTAGCGCAGCGTCGAGCCGCGCTCGCGCGCCTCCTCGCCCGGCTTGAGCCGGCCGATCTTGCGCCACCGCAAGGCCATGCCCGTCTGCGACATGGTGAACGAGAGGAACACGCCGATGGCGTAAAGCGGGATGAGCGCGGTCACGGAGGCGTTGAAGAGCGCGATCAGCAGCGCGGCGATCAGCGCGAGCGCGATGATGCCGCGCGAGAAAACGAGGCGGCTGCCCCGGTAAGCGAGCTGGCGCGGGAGGAAGCCGTCCTGCCCGAGCAGCGCGGCAAGACGCGGGAAGTCGGCGAACGCAGTGTTGGCGGCCAGGATCAGGATGAGCGAAGTCGCGACGATGACCAGGAGGTAGAACGCGTTGCGGCCGCCGGCCACAGTGCGCGCCAACTGAGAGATGACCGTCTCGAACTCGGACGGGATCGCGCCAATGCGCACCGACAGAAACGTGATGCCGAGCAACAGGGCGCCGAGGATCGAAGACATCCAGATCAGGGTGATCCCGGCATTGCGGCTGCGCGGTTCCTTGAAGGCGGGGATGCCGTTGGAGATGGCTTCGACGCCGGTCAATGCGCTGGTGCCGTTGGCGAAGGCGCGCAGAATCAGGAAGAGCGAGACCGTCTGCGCGCTGTGAATCATCTCGAGCTCCGGCGGGTCGATCACCGTGCCGAGCGAGCCCGACAGGTAACGGAACAGCCCAAGGATGACCGTGGCGAACATCATCACGATGAAGAAGTAAGTTGGGATGGCGAAGACTGCGCCCGATTCCTTCACCCCGCGCAGGTTAACGAGCATGACAAACAGAACGAGCGCGACGGCGATCTCAACGCGCCAGGGAAACAGGCCGGGCACGGCGGAGGTGATCTGCGCGACGCCCGACGAGATGGAGACTGCAACGGTCAGGATGTAGTCGGTGAGGAGCGCGGCGCCGGCGACCTGGGCCGGCAGCTCGCCGAGGTTGTCGCGCGAGACGATGTAGGCGCCGCCGCCGCCGGGATATGCGTGGATGGTCTGCTCGTAGGAGATCGTGACGATGGCCAGCAGGCCGACGATAGCAATGGAGAGTGGGATGGCGTAGCCAAAGGCCGCGGTCCCCGCGAGCGCGAGCATGACCAGCATCTCCTGCGTGGCGTACGCGGAGGAGGACATCGCGTCGGAGGAAAAGACGGCCAGGCCGACGATCTTGCGGATCGCCTGATGCGGCGCGTCCGCGGTGCGCAGAGGTCGGCCGAAGAGCCAGGTGCGCCAGGTGCGCGGCGGCGCGTAAGTCGTCGGCCGGTGCTGGATGCCGACCGGTTCTTCTTCAATGCGCTGCATGAGGCAGGGTCGGCTGCTGAGGCGCGGCGGCCTGCGGGAGGCGCGAATCGATCGGCGAAGACTCGGACGAAGCGGCGGCGAGTGGCTCAGACGGAGGGTCGGCGGTATCCAAACGCGCCAACTCGCGGAAGTAGAGCCGGGGCAAGGCGGCGACAAAGAGCGCGCCGGCGGCGAAGATGCTGAGCGCCAGCGGCCATGTGTGGTGCGCAATGAGTAATGACATCGACGAAAACTCCCCAATAGGGGAGTCTAGCGCAAAAGCGCGTCAAAATGGCGTCAAGGGGCGGCCGTGAGGCGTCAAGAAAGCATCAAGATTCGCGCAGGCGGTAGCCGATGCCGGGTTCGCTGAGGATGTAGCGCGGCCGCGCCGGCTCGGGCTCGATTTTGCGGCGGAGGTTGCTAATGTTGACGCGCAGGAGATGCGTCTCCGCCTCGTACGCGGCGCCCCAGACCTCGCGCAGGAGCTGGCGGTGGGTTAGCACCTTGCCGGCGTGCGCGAGGAGGACTCGCAGCAGGTCGTACTCGGTCGGAGTAAGCTGAACCGGCTCGCCCGCGAGCAGCACCAGGCGGCGGGCCAGGTCGATCGAGAGGTCGCCGGCCGCGAGCAACGGATCGCCGGGAGCGGGCGCGCGGTGGCGCAGCGCCACGCGCAGCCGCGCGAGCAGCTCGCCGACGCCGAACGGCTTGGTGAGATAGTCGTCCGCGCCGGCGTCGAGCGCAAGAATCTTGTCGGCCTCGTCCCCGCGCACCGAAAGGATGAGCACGGGAATCGCGCTCCACTCACGTAGGCGGCGCGTGACCTCCACGCCGTCGATGTCCGGCAGGCCGAGGTCGAGGATCAGGATGTCGGGGCGGACGGTGACGACCGCGCGCAGCGCATCCTCGCCGGTGGCGGCCTCCTGCACCGCGTACCCGTGGGCGGTGAGGGAGGCGCGCAGGAAGCGCCGGATCGCCTGCTCGTCGTCTACGATCAGGATGCGAGGGTGACCGGGCTCATTCATGGCTCCTCCGCCGCAACGGGCAGCGTAAAGCGGAAGACCGATCCGCCGCCGGCGCGTTGTTCGGCGCGAATCTCGCCGCCGAGCGCCTCGACGATGCCGCGGGCGATGGCCAGACCCAGACCGGTGCCGCCCACGCGGCCGGGGCGTTCCACCCGATAGAACTTGTCGAAGATGCGGCGCTCGTCGCCCGCGGGGAAGCCGACGCCGCGATCGGCGACCGCGACGCTGACTTCAGGGCCGGCAACCGCGGCAGCGACGTCAATAGGCGAGTCGGGCGGCGAGTATTTGAGCGCGTTGTCGAGGAGGCAGACGAGCACCTGTGCGACAAGCGGCTCGCTCATGAGCACGGGCGGGAGGTCGCGTGGCACGTCGAGCGTGACGAGCCGGCCGTCTAGCGCGTCGGCGCGGCGTTCGAGCGCGGCGCCGATCACTCCGGCAATGTCGCCGGGCGCGGCCGTGACCTTGAGCGCGCCGGCCTCGACGCGCGCCATGTCAAGCAGGTTGCCGACGAGCCGGTTGAGGCGGTCGGCCTCAGTGGCAATGTCGTCGATAAGCTCGCTGCGGGTCGCATCATCGAGCGGCGCGGCGGCGTCGCGCAGGCTGCTGACCGCGCCGGTAATGGTAGCAAGCGGTGTGCGCAGGTCGTGCGAGATCGAGTTGAGGAGCGCGCTGTGAAGCTTCTCTTTGGCGCGCAGCAGCTCAGCCTCGCGGGCCTGTTCGAGGAGGTGGGCGCGTTCGACGGCTTCGTCGGCGCGCTGGCGGGCCCGCGCGGCGAGCGTGCTGATGACGACGCCAGTGATCAGCAGGCCGGCGAAGGTGAGCAGGTACTGGGTGTCGGAGACGGCCAGGGTCAGCCGCGGGGGGACGATGAAAAAGTCGAAGGCGAGCACGCCTATAATGGCGGTGAAGATGGCCGGGCCGAGGGCCCAGCGGAGCGCGACGATGACCACTGCGAGCAGGAAGAGCATGACAAGGTTGGTGGCCGCGATGAGGCCGTGGCTGACCAGGCCGAAGCCAGTCACCAGGGCCACGAGGACCATACCGGCGAGATACCCCTGGGGGCGGAACCTCGGCTCAACCACTTCTCCAGCCTTTCCGAAAGCCGTGCGCTGCGCCCAATTATACCATTCCCAATTTCCTGCGATCCGCGCTGACAGAGCCGCGATCGAAAGTTACGACTTTTGGCGGTTGCGCGGCTACAGGGTTGACAGTATCCTTCAGCATGGGTGGCCGTGCTGCCAAACGCCTTACCCGGCCGCCCTGGCACGAGGTTCGCAATGCGTTTCCTGATAGTCACCCCGAACTTCACCTTGCGCGATAGTTTGCGCATGGTCATCTCCGGACTAACCGACGCGGAAATCATAACGGCACGGGATTGCCCCGGCGCGCGCGAGAGGCTGCTGGAGCGTCCGGTGGATTTTGCGCTGATCGACGGCCATTTGCCGATGGACGATCTGCGCGCGTTGCTGCGCGAAATGGCGACGCTGCGGCGCGGAATTGACCGATGCGGGGGCCGAGGTCCTCGCGATCTACACCCAGCCGGCGGCTGACTTCTTCGACGCGCTGGCGGCCTTCATCGGCCAAACAGGTGCGGCCTCGAACGCAGCGAGCGCGGCGTCCGACCGTTAATGCGCGGCCGGCGCCGACCGGACTGCGAACCAAGACCCGCCGGCGAGCGCGCCGACTTACCCCGTTCGAAGCATCCCCGATCCCGAGCCTAAGGGCTCGAAGGAGGCAGACCCTTGCCGCGCAAACCACGCCGCGGCCCTGTGTCGGATTCGGTGGCGCCGGAGCGCCCGGCCGCGCGCGATCTCGCCGAGAGCGAGGCGCGCTACCGGTCGATCGTGGCATCGATGTCCGAGGGGATTGTCCTGCAGGATGCAGAGGGCCGCATCATCGAATGCAACGCGAGCGCGGAGCGCATCCTGGGGCTCACGCGCGCGCAAATGATGGGGCTGACGTCGCTCGACCCGCGCTGGCAGGCCACGGATGCGGCGGGCCGGCCGACGCGCGGGGAGGATCACCCCATCCGCGTGACGCTGCGGACGGGCGCGCCGCAGCGCGACGTGGTAATGGGCGTGCAGCGGGCGGACGGCACGCGCGTGTGGGTCTGCGTGAACACGCAGCCGCTGTTCCGGCCGGGCGAGACGCAGCCATTCTCGGTAGTGGCGACGTTTGCGGACATTACGGACATGAAGCGGGCGGAGGCTGAGCTGCGGGAGAGCGAAGAGCGGTTCAGGGCGCTCTACGACTACTCGATCGACGGCGTGCTGTTGACCGCGCCCGACGGCGCAATCTTGGCGGCCAACCCCGAAGCCTGCCGGCTGCTGGGGCGGACGGAGGCGGAGATTTGCGCGGCCGGGCGGGGCGGCATCGTGGACGGAGCAGATCCGCGGCTCGCCGAACTGTTGGCGGAACGGGCGCGCACCGGGAAGGTGCGCGGCGAAGTGACGATGATCCGGGGCGACGGGACGCGTTTTCCGGCTGAATTTGCGTCGGCCATTTTCGAGGACCGTCACGGCCGTCAGCGCACGAGCCTGACATTTCGGGACGTCTCGGCGCGGAAGCAGGCAGAGGCGGAGCTGCAAGCGGCGCGCGAGCAGTTGGAGGCGCGGGTGGCGGAACGCACGCGCGCGCTCGGCGCGCTGCTGGAGTTGTGCCGTGACGTGGCCTCGCAGCTGGAGCTGGGGCCACTGCTGACGCAAATCCTCGGCCGGCTGCGGAATGTGATCGAGCACACGGGCGCGGCCGTGGCGCTCCTCGAAGACGAGGTGATGGAGATTCTCGATTATTCGGGGCCGGCGCCGCGCGAGAAGATCGTCGGCGCGCGCATCTCGCTCGCGCGCGACAGTGGGTATCGCCGGGTGGTGCGGGAGCGGGCGCCGGTGATCGTGCCCGATGTATGGGCGGACCCGCACGCGGAGGACCTGATCTGGCCGATCTGGGACGAGGCGCGGGCGGCCGAGATGGGTTACGTGCGGTCCTGGCTGGGCGTGCCGCTGATTGCGCAGGGCAAGCTGATTGGCCTGCTGCGGCTGGATCACGAGCGGCCGGACTTTTTCACGCCGGACGACACCGAGGCCGCGCTGGCGTTCGCGTCGCAGGTGGCTGTGGCCATCGTGAATGCGCGGTTGCACGAGGCGGCGCAGCACGCGGCCGCGCTCGCGGAGCGGGAACGCCTGGCACGGGAGCTGCACGATTCGGTGTCGCAGGCGTTGTACGGGATCGCGCTGGGCGTCCATTCGGCGCGCTCCAAGCTGGGGCCGGAGCAGGGCGCGGTGCGTGGGCAGATGGACCTCATCCTGGGGCTGGCGAAGACGGGCTTGCTGGACCTCCGCGCGCTGATTTTCGAACTGCGGCCGGATGCCCTGGAGACGGAGGGGCTAATTCGGGCGTTGGAGCGGCATGCCGACACGCTGCACGCGCGGTATGGGCTGCGCATGGAATTGGCGCTTGGCCCGGAACCGGGCCTGCCGCTGTCGGCGAAGGAGATGCTGTACCGCATCGCGCAGGAGGCCTCGAACAATGTGGCGAAGCACGCGCATGCGGAGCGCGCGAGCATCCGACTCGACTGCGACGCGTTCGCGGTAACGCTCGAGGTGAGCGACGATGGGACGGGGTTTGACCCGGCGCTGGCGTATCCGGGGCACCTCGGGCTGCGGACGATGCGCGAACGGGCAGAGATGATCGGGGCGCAACTGGAGATTGAGAGCGCGCGCGGGGCGGGGACGCGTGTGCGGGTCAGGGTGCGGCTAAGAGAGGATCAGGGCGCGCCGAATGGTTAGGCTGACACCGGGCTTGACGCGACAAGCCGAACGCGCAGCACAGACGCCGGCCTGATCACCCCGCCAGCCCGGCGCTGATTCAGCGCTGCGTTCGTTACTTGACCGGCGTGTGATGCTGGTACTCCCGCGCTCTCTGTACGACTACAAGATAATCGCTGCCGTGTCGCCCCGAAGCCGCGCGCTGCGCTATTCGGGATATATGAGCGCGTCCGCTTTCTGCTCCTCGGCACGCTGCGCCGCGGGGCGCACCCTTCTCCCAGGCGACATGTTCTGACCCCGCCGGCGCCGGATGCGCATCTTCCCCCACTGTGAAACCACCTAGTTACGGATCGAGCTCCGGACAACCCGGGTTGCCTCGCGACGCTCCCACACATGCAGCGCCTTGACCTTTCCTTGACCTCTCCGGGCGTGCCATTGACCCCGCCGTGACCTTACTTCGGGTAGTGTTGGAATGCGCGCGGTGGAGGCCCGGGCGCAGACCTGCTCATGAGGGGAGTGGTAATGCTCGACATCATCTATGTGACGGTCGGTCTGGGGTTCTTTGCCGTATGCGCAGGGATGGTTCGATTATGCGCGAATCTGATGCGGCCGCGGAACTAAGGGGGAAAGATGGCTGCGACATATGCGATCGCGGGGATCGTGGCCCTGCTGCTGTTGCTGTACCTCGTGGCGACCTTGCTTAATCCTGAGTGGTTCGGATGATCGCGAACGGCTTGCTTCAGTTGGCGATCTTCACCGCCCTGCTGGCGCTCCTTGCGAAGCCGCTGGGGGGCTATATGGCGCGCGTCTACCGTGGGGAGCGCACGCTGCTCGCGCCGGTCGTGGGGCCGCTGGAGCGCGGCCTTTACCGGGTCGCGGGCGTGCGACCCGAGGCGGAAATGTCGTGGCAGCGTTATGCGCTCGCTACGCTGCTGTTCAGCGCTGTCGGGTTCCTGTTCCTGTACCTGCTCCAGCGCGTCCAACACCTGTTGCCGCTCAACCCGCAGGGCCTGGGGGCAGTCTCGCCGCATCTTGCGTTCAACACGGCCGCGAGCTTTGTGACTAACACGAACTGGCAGAGCTACGGCGGCGAGACCACGCTGAGCTACCTTACGCAGATGCTCGGCCCAACCGTGCAGAACTTCGTCTCGGCTGCGACCGGCATGACTGTGCTGGTCGCGTTTGTCCGCGGTCTCACGCGGCAGGAGAGCCGGACCGTCGGCAACTTTTGGGTGGACCTGGTCCGCTCGACCCTGTATATTCTGCTGCCGTTGGCGCTCGGGCTGGCGCTCTTCCTCGTGACGCAAGGCGTGGTTCAGTCACTCGGCGATTACCGCACCGTTGCCGCATTGCAGGCGGGCGGGCCGGAGCAGGTGCTGCCGATGGGGCCGGCCGCGTCGCAGATCGCGATCAAACAACTGGGAACGAACGGCGGCGGGTTCTTCAACGTCAACGCGGCGCACCCGTTCGAGAATCCGACGCCGTTCAGCAACCTGATCGAGGCGCTCGCCATCCTGCTGATACCGGCCGCGCTGACCTATACCTTCGGCCGACTCGTGGGCGACACGAAGCAGGGGTGGGCGCTCTTTATCGCCATGACCGTCGTCTTCGTGGCCTGCGCGGGCGTCGCCATCTGGGCCGAGGCGCGGCCAAATCCCGCGCTCGCCGGGTTGCCGCTCGATCACACGGCGGGCAACCTCGAAGGCAAGGAACTTCGTTTCGGCGCGGGCGCGTCTGCGTTGTGGGCTGCCGCGACGACCGCAGCCTCCAACGGGTCAGTCAACTCGATGCATGCGTCATTTACGCCGCTGGGTGGGCTCGTGCCGATGGTGCTGATGCAGCTCGGGGAGGTGATCTTTGGCGGGGTCGGCTCGGGGCTGTACGGCATGTTGGCCTTCGTCATCATCGCGGTTTTCGTCGCTGGCCTCATGGTCGGGCGCACGCCGGAGTATCTCGGCAAGAAGATCGAGGCGTACGAGATGAAAATGGCCTCCCTGATCGTGCTGATCCCGGTGGTAACGGTGCTCATCGGCACCGCCATCGCGGCCGTGACACCGGCCGGACTGGCTGGGCTGCTCAACCGTGGCCCGCAGGGGTTCAGCGAGATGCTGTACGCGTTCTCGTCTGCCGGCAACAACAACGGCAGCGCGTTTGCCGGGCTGACCGCGAATGCGCCCTTCTATAATGCCGCGCTCGGCGTGGCCATGCTCGGCGCGCGCTTCCTGCTGATCGTGCCCACGTTGGCAGTTGCCGGGAGCCTCGCGGCCAAGAAGCGGGTCCCGGCGAGCGCGGGCACGCTGCCGACGCACTCGTCGCTCTTCGTGGGCTGGCTGATCGGCGTCTCATGGGCGGGAGGTTGTTCTGATGGCTGCGGAATTGCGGAATGATCCCCGCGCGTTGCGCGCCAGGCTTTACCGCCGCGCGTTCGCGGACTCCTTCGCCAAGCTCGACCCCCGGCGCCAGGTGAAAAACCCTGTTATGTTCGTGACCGAGGTCGGCGCGCTGGCGGTGACCCTGCTCGCGGTGCGCGATATTGCGGCCGGCGCGAGCGGGTGGGGTTTTACCACCGCCATTGCCGCATGGCTGTGGCTGACCGTGCTGTTCGCCAACTTCTCGGAGGCGCTGGCCGAGGGCCGCGGCAAGGCGCAGGCCGAGGCGCTTCGCCGGACGCGCCGCGACACGCAGGCGAAACGCGTCACC
>JALOOB010000503.1 GCA_025454635.1 Anaerolineae bacterium | reverse complement strand
CATGGGCGAGATCATCCAGGCCGAGAGCTTGGGCTTCGCGCCGTTCGGCGGCGGCGGGCCGGCGGCGGAGCGCGGTGACTTCACGATCGGCGGGCGCATGCCGATCAATCCTTCGGGCGGCCTCGAGTCCAAGGGGCATCCGCTCGGGGCGACCGGCCTCGGCCAGATCTACGAAATCGTCACGCAACTGCGCGGCGAGGCCGGCGCGCGCCAGGTCGAGGGAGCCAGCCGCGCGCTCCAGGAGAACGTCGTCACGCAACTGCGCGGCGAGGCCGGCGCGCGCCAGGTCGAGGGAGCCAGCCGCGCGCTCCAGGAGAACGGGGGCGGCCTCATCGGCGTCGAGGAAGCTGCCGTGGCGATCAACATCCTCACCAGGTGAAGTGATGCGACTTTCCGATTATTTCGACGCAACGGCCGAGCGCTTCCCGAACCTGGAAGACCAGGGCAGGTCGATCGACTTTGCGGCCGCGCAGCGCATCGTCCACGCCACGGCGCACGCGCTGGACCGGGAACCCGGCCTGCGCCCGGGCGCACACGTCGGGCTGTACGCGCCGAACGATTATCGCGTCACGCTGCTGCAGCTGGCCGTCAACCGTTGCGATCGCGTCTGGCTCTCGGTGCACACCCGCAATCCGGTCGAGGTCAACATCGAGGTGCTGTCGTACATGGACTGCGAGTTCATGTTCTTCCACAGCGCATACGAGCACGTGGTGCCGCAGTTGAAGGCCAGGCTGCCCAAGTTGACCGGTTTCGTCTGCATCGACCGGCCGTCCGAGCACGGGCCGTCGCTCGAGGCGTGGATGGCCGCGGCCGCGGGACCCTACCGGGCCGGCCTGGAGAACCCGTTGGCCGGTGCCGTCCTGCAGCCGACCGGCGGCACCACGGGTCCGTCGAAGGCCGGGCTGTACACGCATCGCAGCCTGGAAATGATGTTCCTCGCGCTCCGCGAGTGCTTCCGCTTCACGCCCGACTCCAGGGTCCTCGCGGCCGCGCCGCTGACCCACGCCGGCGGCATCGTCGCGCTGGCGTGCCTGTGCTGCGGCGGCCGGGTCGTGGTGACGAACCTGACGACGCCGGGCCAGGCGCTCGACGAGATCGAGCGCGCGCGCATCACCCACCTGTTCCTGCCGCCGACGTTGCTCTACATGCTGATCAACGAGATGCAGGCGGCGCCGCGCGACGTGTCCAGCCTGAAGCGAATCATGACCGGCGCGGCGCCGGTGGCGCCGGACAAGGTCAAGGAAGCGACGCGACTGTTCGGGCCCGTGATGGCCGAGGGCTACGGGTCGACCGAGAACGGCTCGCCGGTGCTGTGGAAGCACCCGGAGGACTACATCAACCCCGACGGCAGCTTCGATGACGCCGCGCTTGCGTCCGCCGGGCGTGCCGTGCCGTACGCGCGCGTCGAGATCATGGACCTGGACGGCCGGATCCTGCCGCCCGGCGAGCGCGGCGAGATCGTCGTGCAGTCCGGCACGATGATCCGCGAGTACTACAAGAACCCGAAGGAGACCGAAGCGTTCCTGCGTTACGGCTGGGGACACAGCGGTGACGTCGGCATCAAGGACGCGCGTGGCTTCATCACCGTCGTCGACCGGATCAAGGAAATGATCGTGACCGGCGGATTCAACGTGTTCCCGGCCCAGGTCGAATCCGTGATCCTCGAGGACGACGCCGTGCTCGAGTGCGCAGTGGTCGGGGTTCCCGATGAGAAGTGGGGCGAGGCCGTCAAGGCGGTGCTGCAGGTCAAGGAAGGGAGGACGGTGGATCCCGAGGCGCTGATCGCGCGATGTCGCGAGCGTCTCGGCAGCCATTGCGCGCCGAAGAGCGTGGAGATCTGGCCGGAGCTGCCGCACAGCGCGGTCGGCAAGCTCCTGCGCCGGGAAGTGCGCAAGCGGTTCTGGGAAGGTAATTGGCGCGCGGTCTGAGCGCCGGGCAACCGCGCTCCAGCGCGGCGGATCCCCAGCCCGCGCCGGCCACCTAGGGACAGCTCACGCCATGACACTGCCCGCCTCGATCGCCTCACGCCTGAAGCTGCCGCTGATTGCCGCGCCCATGTTGCGCGTCTCCGGGCCCGAGCTGGTGTCCGCCGCATGCCGCAACGGCGTGATCGGGGCGTTACCGACGCTCAATGCACGCTGCTCCGAGGAACTCGACGACTGGCTCACTCGCATCGCGGCCGACTGCGCTGCTGCGCAGGCGCCGACGGCCCCGGTGTGCGCCAACGTCATCATGCGCCGGCGACCCGAGGCGCTCGACGGGGATCTCGCGGTGCTGGTCAAGCACAAGGTCGAGATGGTGATCGCCAGCGTCGGCTCGCCGGCCCCGGTGATCGAGCGCTTGCACGATGTGGGCTGCCTCGTGTTCGCGGACGTCGCGTCGGTGCGCAACGCGGAGAAGGCGCTGGCAGCCGGCGCTGATGGCCTGGTGCTGCTGAGCGCGGGGGCCGGTGGGCACACCGGCTGGGCCAACGGCATGGCCTTCGCGCGCGCCGTGCGGGCGATGTACGACGGTCCGCTGGTCCTGGCCGGCGGGATCTCGGACGGCGCGGCGCTGTGGGCGACGCGGGTGCTGGGCTGCGACCTGGGGATGGCGGGCACGCCGTTCATCGCGACGGCCGAGAGCATGGCCGTGGATCCGTACAAGCAAATGCTGCTGGACTGTCGGCTCGACGACGTGATGCTGACGCAGGCGTTCACCGGGCTGGACAC
>JALOOB010000502.1 GCA_025454635.1 Anaerolineae bacterium | reverse complement strand
CGCTCTGAGAGGGCCTCGTACAGCGCGCCGGGGTCGACTACTGGCCCGCGGGCAGTATTAATCAGGATTGCGGTCGGCTTCATTAAGGCCAGCCGCTCGCGGTTCATCAGGCCGCGCGTCTCCGCGGTCAGCGGCGTATGAACCGAGACGAAATCGCTCTCAGCCAGCAACATATCGAGGTCGACCGGCGACGCGTCGATCGCCGGGTCGCAGCAGGGCGCGGACGGGTCGTAGTAGATCACCCGCATCTCGAAGCCCTGCGCCCGCTTCGCCATCGCCTGCCCGATGCGCCCAAACCCGATCAGCCCCAGCGTTGCGCCGTGGACGTCCGGCCCCAGCAGCAGCGACGGCCCCCACGTCTTCCACCTTCCCTCGCGCACGTAACGCTCGCCCTCAACCACGCGCCGCGCCGCGGCCATCAGCAGGGCGAAGGCAAAGTCGGCGGTCGCGTCGGTGAGGATGCCCGGCGTGTTGCCGACCGGGATGCCGCGCGCGGTCGCAGCCGGCACGTCGATATTGTCGTAGCCGACCGCGTGGTTTGACACCACCTTGAGTTGCGGCCCGGCCGCGTCCAGCACTTCGCCGTCGATTCGATCCGTCAGCAGGCAGAGCAGGCCGTCGATCCCCTTGACGCGGCTCAGCAAAACCTCGCGCGACGGCGGCAACTCGTTCGTCCATAGATCGACGTCACAGTGTTCTTCAACAAGATTTAGTCCGCGGTCGGGGATGATCCGGGTCACAAACACGCGCGGCTTCGGCATCCTCTTGCTCCTAGCGACACTCGGCCAGCGCGCGCTGCGCGGCCTTCAGCAGGTGTGACGCGTCCGTTCCCAGCGCGATCATGTTGAATCCGCGCGCAATCGCCGCATTCCCCGCCACGCCGTCCACGACGAACAGCCCGAGCGGCATGCCCGCCCGCTTGCATGCATCCACGACCCGGCCAATTGCCGCCTGCACCTCCGGCGCGGTGATCTGCCCCAGCATCCCCATGCTGCCCGACAGATCGAACGGCCCCACGAAGAGCGCGGCCACGCCCGGCGTCTGGAGGATCGCCTCGATGTCGTTCACCGCGTCGATATGCTCGATCTGCAGGATGATTGCCAGCCCCTCGTTCGCCGCGGCGACGTACTCGGCAAAGCCCAACCCGAACGCATGGGCCCGCGTCAACGCGGCGCCGCGTCGTCCCGCGGGCGGATACTGGCACCACGCCACGGCTGCCCGCGCCTCGGCTGCGCTGCGGATCTGCGGGATGACGATGCCGTCGCAGCCCGTGTCGAGCGCCTTCTTGATCCATGCCTCGCTCACCTCGGGCACGCGGATCACGCACGGCACGCGGCCGCCTGCGGCCTGGATCATCATCTGCGCGTCCCCGACGTCCATCTGCGAATGTTCGAGGTCGATCCACAGGTAGTCGAAGCCGGCGCGCGACAGCAGGTCGGCCACGTCAGGGCAGGGCAGCGAGATGATTGGGCCGACGACGGGTTTCTCGCGCAAGAGGGTCTTGAAAGTTAGGGTCATGTGTGTACTCCGAGTCTGGGGTAAGTTGCCAACTTGCCTTACGTGTGAGGCGCGTGTTCCAGCATCATCAGCGCAAACGTCGCCAGCCAGTGATCGCCCATGTAGTCGCCGCTGTCCACGCCGGCCAGCCCGGCCCACGCGTGCTTTTCCGCCGCTTGCGTCCGCGCGGCTCAGGTTCAGCCCGTCGAGGTGGACCAACTGCCCGTCGGTGCGATCCGACACCACCGCGGGCGTGAAGAGCGACGGCGGATAGCCCGCGCGCAAGTTCGGCAGGAAGCGGTCGAGCCAACGGCTGAAGTCCGCAGGAGGCAGCACGCGGCGCATGAGGTCCGCTTCCATCAGCGACGGCGAGAAGAAGTCGTTGCCCCCCGGCTCCCATCCCGCTGGCGCGCTGGCGTCCAGCAGGAAGTAGTCGCGGCTGCGCTGTTCGACCAGCGCAGCCAACTCGCTCCGCCCAAGCGCCCGAGCGTAATCGAGCGCAAAGGCCAGTCCGAACGCAGTGTTTGTGTGCGTGCCGACCCGAATCGGGTACGTTTGCCGGGGCAGGAAGTCGAGGTAGCGCCGTTCGATCAGGCCGGCGAGCGGCGCGAGCGCGGCGAGCCAACCCACAGCATCGGCGTCCTCCCACCCTGCCAGTTCCTCCGCCAACTTCAGCAGCCACGCCCAGCCGTAAGTCCGCTCAAAACTCCCGCGGCCCGGCTCCTCGAAGTAAGCAGCTTCGGCCGCGAGGTTTTCCGCCGACAGGTTGGCGCTCAACGCCGCGCGTATCTCCCCCGCCAGGGGTGAACCAGGGAAGCGTCGCAGCACTCGCGCCAGCAGCCAGTGTCCGTGCACCGCAGAGTGCCAGTCGAAGCAGCCATAGAATGCCGGGTGCATCACCCGCGGATCACGAACGTCGTCCGCCCCGTGGACTACGTGCGCCGGGGCATATGGATAGGGCTGCCGCACGCAGCGCAGCGCTAGCGCGGCGAAGCGTTCGCCGCTGTCCTGGTTAAGCTGGAAGGTTTCCATAGCGCGGCGATTATACCATCAGCGCAGGCTGCGCGCAGGGAGAAGACGGGCTGTAACTCGCATGACAGCGCGGCGAGCGTTTTAGCCGTATGCTCAAAGGATGGAGGAAGCGAGAATGGGTGAGACTGAGCGACTGGCGTTGGCGGAAGCAGTGCGCGCTGCGTGCCTTCGCGCCGCATTGAACTCTTATGAGAACGCGAGGACGGACGGCCTGTGCGATGCGGGCGCATTTGAGCTTGCCATCGATGCGGTGCGCAGCCTGGACCTGCGGCCCGTAGTTGACAGTGCGACCGGCTCGGGAGGGTATTGAATGGCCCCGCCAGCTCGCAGCGAGATTCGCCCCGGCGTCCGAGTGAGCATCGTGGAGAAGCAGAACCAACGCAGCGGTGCCACGACGGAGGGCATCGTCGCGCGCATCCTGACCAGCAGCGCCACGCATCCGCACGGCATCAAGGTCATGCTGGAGGATGGCCGGGTGGGGCGCGTCAAGGCTGTCCTCCCGTGAAGCTCCCGATCACGCTTGCCGATGCGCGCGGTCTCGCTTCCCTGGCCCTTGACGGCGCGCGTCTCGTGACCGACGTCGTTGAGAGCACCCATGCCGCCGTCCTCGGGCCGGTTGGCCTGGGGCTCTCTGCGCCGCTGCTAGCTTCCCGCACTGCGCCGCCTGGCCGGACTCGCGGCATCCCCAGTGTGGTCTACCGCGCGATTCATGCCGGCTACGCAAATCGCTTGATGTCGCGTTTTCGGCACTCGGAGGTCCTGGCGAGGAGGTTGCCATCTCAACCGCGGAGCGGGAACGCCTGCTGGCGATCCTTAACGGCGTTTGGGGCGATCACCTGGCCGCGGACGAAAACCCGCTCGCCATAGATATGGCCCTCAGAATCGGTGGCGAGCCGCTCGCCCTCGAACGTTCTGCGCTTGAAGCGGCCTTTCCGCAAGCCGGCAGCCGGCTGGTCGTCTTCGTTCACGGACTCTGCATGAATGACCTGGCCTGGCAGGATGGCGACAGGAATCGGAGCATGGCATTGGCCCATGAGCTCGGCTACGCGCCGCTCTATCTCCACTACAACACGGGGCGCCACATTTCGGAGAACGGGGCGGGCTTTGCCGACTTGCTTGAGGCGCTCGTTCAGGCGTGGCCGGAGCCGGTCGAGGAAATCGCGATTGTCGGGCACAGCATGGGCGCGCTCGTGGCGCGCAGCGCGGCGCATTTCGGCATGCTGCGCGGTCATGCGTGGCGCAGCCGCCTCCGCCACCTTGCCTTTCTCGCCGCGCCGCACCACGGCTCGCATCTCGAACGAACCGGCCACTGGGCCGACGACCTGCTGGGGCTGACCCCCTTCTCCGCGCCTTTCCGCCGGCTCGGCGTTACGCGCAGCGCGGGGATCACGGACTTGAGGCACGGGAATGTGCTCGATGAGGACTGGCAGGAACACGACCGCTTCGGACACCACGATGACCGGCGCGTGCCGCTGCCGCTGCCGTCGGACGTGAACTGCTATCTGGTCGCGGCGACGTTAGGCGCGCGGGCGGGCGACGTGAAGGACCGGCTCTTCGGTGACGGCTTGGTGCCGCTTGCGAGCGCGCTGGGCAAGGGCAGCAATCCCGAGTTTTGCTGCGGTGTTCCCCCCGAACGGCAGTGGGTCGGCTACGGGTTGGGGCACAACGAATTGTTGCGTCGGGACGAAGTCTACGACAAATTGCGGGAGTGGCTGTCGGAGTAACTGCGGACCGCGCGCAGGCGCGCGGTCCGCAGTTACCGGCGACCTTACGCGCTGGCGGCCAGCGCCTGGTCCAAATCCCATAGGATATCGTCGATGTCCTCCAGCCCCACGCTGAGCCGCACGAAGTCGGGCGTAACCCCGGCCAACGTCTGATCTTCCTCGCTGAGCTGGCTGTGCGTCGTCGTCGCGGGATGGATCGCGAGGCTTTTCGCGTCGCCCACGTTGGCGAGGTGGCTGAACAGCTTCAGGTTGTCGATAAACTTCTTGCCCGCCTCCGCGCCCCCGTGGATGCCGAAGCCGAGGATCGCGCCCGCGCCCTTCGGCAGGTGCTTCTTCGCGCGCGCATGATCCGGGTGCGTCGCGAGGCCGGGATAGCTGACCCACTTGACGCGCGGGTGCGACGCCAGGCATTCGGCAACCGCCTGCGTGTTCTGGACGTGCCGGTCCATCCGCAAGCTCAACGTCTCGATGCCCTGGATCGTCTGCCACGCATTGAACGGCGCCTGGCAGCCGCCCCAGTCGCGCAGGATCTGCACGCGCGCCTTAAGGATGAAGGCGAGCGCGCCGAGGTCCGCGTACTTCAGCCCGTGGTAGCTCGGGTCGGGCGTCGTGAAGTTCGGGAAGCGGCCGCTCGTCCAGTCGAAGTTGCCGCCGTCCACGATCGCGCCGCCGATGCTCGTGCCATGCCCGCCGAGGAACTTGGTCGTGGAGTGGGTGATGATGTTCGCGCCCCACTCGAACGGCCGACACAGGTACGGCGTGGCGAAGGTGTTGTCGATGACGAGCGGGATGTTGTATTTCCTGCCCAGCGCCGACACTTCCTCGAACGGGAACACGCTGATATCGGGATTACCGAGCGTCTCGCCGTAGAGGATCTTCGTGTTCGGGCGGATGGCCTTCTCGAAGCCGGAGATGTCGGTCGGATCGACGAAGGTCACATCGATGCCGATGCGCGGGAAAGAGTACGCGAACTGGTTGTATGTGCCGCCGTAGAGCCGGCTGCTCGTCACGATGTGGTCGCCGGCGCCGCAAAGCGTCAGGATCGCCTGCGCCTGCGCCGCGTGGCCGCTCGCCGTTGCGAGCGCGCCGACGCCGCCCTCCAGCGACGCGAGCCGCTGTTCCAGCACGTCCGTCGTCGGGTTCATGATGCGGGTGTAGATGTTGCCGAACTCCTGCAATGCAAACAGGTTCGCGGCGTGCTCCGTGCTGCGGAACTGGTAGCTCGTCGTCTGATATATCGGCACCGCGCGGCTGCCCGTCGCAGGGTCGGGCTGCTGGCCGGCGTGAAG
>JALOOB010000014.1 GCA_025454635.1 Anaerolineae bacterium | reverse complement strand
CCGTTCATTTCCTGCCCGTTGAACTGGTGGCTCATGGGCAGTTCCACCGCGATGGGCTCGGGCGGCCGGTTGAAGAACGCCAGCTGCGTCTGCCCGTCCCCGTCCACTTCCGTGTCCACCACCACCGTATCTCCGTCCTTAAACTCGCCGGCCAGCAGCCGCTTCGCCAGCGGGTTCTCAACGTAACGCTCCAGCGTCCGGCGCACCGGCCGCGCCCCGAACTGCGGGTCGTAGCCCTCGTGCGCCAGCCAGTCGCGAGCCGACTCGCTCAGCTCGATCTTCAAGCCGTGCTCCGCGAGCCGCGCGCTGATCTCAGCCATCTGCAGATTGACGATAGCCTTAACGTGCTCTTGCGTCAGGCTGTGGAAGATGATGACCTCGTCGATGCGGTTCAGGAACTCGGGCCGGAACGTCTGCTTGAGGTCCCGCTCGATGTTGTCCCGCAGCTGCCGGTCCTGCGCGCTCAGGCTATCCTGTTTAATGAAACCGAGCGTGCCGCCGGAACGCACAAAGCCCGTGCCGATGTTCGACGTCATAATGATGACCGTGTTGCGGAAGTCCACGATGTGGCCCTGCCCGTCGGTCAGTCGCCCGTCCTCCAGGATTTGCAGCAGCGCGTTCCAGACCTCCGGATGCGCCTTCTCGATTTCGTCGAAAAGGATCACCCGGTAGGGGCGGCGGCGCACGGCCTCCGTCAACTGCCCGCCCTCGTCGTAGCCGACATAACCGGGCGGCGCGCCGAACAGCCGGCTGATCGTGTGACGCTCCTGATACTCGCTCATGTCGATGCGCACCAGCGCTTCCTCGTCGTCAAACAGGAACTCGGCCACCGCCTTTGCGAGTTCGGTTTTGCCGACGCCCGACGAGCCGAGGAAGATGAACGACCCGATGGGCCGCCGCGGGTTCTTCAGCCCGGACCGCGTCCGGCGGAGGGCATCCGAAATCGCCCTAATGGCCTCTTCCTGCCCGACCACCCGCTTGTGCAGCTCGTCCTCCATGCGCAGCAGCTTGGCCGTCTCGCCTTCGAGCATGGTGTTGACCGGGATGCCCGTCCAGCGCGCAACCACCTTTGCGATGTCCGACGCCTCCACGACCTCGTCAAGGCCGCTTGTCTGCTGCCATGCGGTGTAATCGACCTCATACTGCGAACCCAGCTTGAGCCGATCGCTCTTAACCTCGGCCGCGCGGGCGAAATCGTTAGACGCGTAGGCCGAATCCTCCTGCGACTTCAGCTCCGCGAGCTTCTTCTTGACCGACTTCAACGGCTGCGGCATGGTGAACAACTGCACGCGCAGGCCCGCGCCGGCCTCGTCGATCAGATCGATGGCCTTGTCGGGCAGGCGGCGGTCAGTCACGTAACGGTGCGACAGCTTGGTCGCCGCGACAAGCGCCTCGTCGGTGAACGTCACCTGGTGGTGCTTCTCGTACCGGTCGCGCACCCCGCGGAGGATCTCGATGGCATCCTCGACCGTCGGCTCGTCCACATAAATCGGCGCGAAACGGCGCTCTAACGCCGCGTCCTTCTCGATGTGCTGGCGGTACTCGTCAAGCGTCGACGCGCCCGACGACCGTGTGCAGCTCGTCGATGAAGAGGATGACCTCGCCCTCGGCCTTCTGCACCTCTTCGATGGTCGTCTTCAGGCGCTCCTCAAACTCGCCGCGGAACCGGGTGCCCGCGATCATCGCGCCGAGGTCGAGGCTCATCAGCCGCTTCCCGACGAGGCTCTCCGGCACATCTTCAGTTACGATCTTCTGCGCCAGCCCTTCCACGATGGCCGTCTTGCCCACGCCCGCCTCGCCAATCAGCACGGGGTTATTCTTCGTGCGCCGGCTAAGCACCTGGATCACGCGTAGGATTTCGCTGTCGCGGCCAATCACCGGGTCCAGCTTGCCTTCGCGCGCCGCGGCCGTCAGGTCGCGCGCGTACTTTTCGAGCGTCCGATAGCGGCTTTCTGCCTGGGGCGTGCTCGCCTTTTGCCCGCCGCGGCCATCCTCGATCGCCTTAAGCACCATTTCCCGCGTCACTCGCGCTTCGCGGAGCAGGCCGGCGGAAAAACCGCCGCGCTCGCTCAACGTGCCGAGCAAGAGGTGTTCGGTCGAAATATACTCGTCCTGGAGCAGCCGCGCCTCTTCGGTCGCCTGGTCGATGACCCGCTTCAGCCGCGGGGTAATAAAGACCTGCGCGACTGCCTGTGGGAACATGGCCGGCCCTGCCGCGCGGGGGGTCCGCTGCAGGTTATCGGTCAGCCGCTCCTTCATAATATCAATCGGCCCGCCCATCCGCTCGATGATTTCGGCCACCAGCCCCTTCGGCTGCTCAAGCAGCGCGAGGAAGAGGTGCTCGACGTCGACCTGGCTGTGGCCGTAACGTTGCATTATCTCGTAAGCGCGCATCGCAGCGTCCTGCGCGCGCTCGGTAAACCTGTCGAATCGCATGTGCGTCCCCTTACTACCGAAAAACAATAACCCGTAGCGCATGTGGCGCCCTTGGCGCCGCGGGGTACGCTACGGGTTGAAGATGCTCTTGCCGCTACGTCCTTCCGTTCTCGTACGCAAGTTAGCACACGAGTGTTAACATCTGCGTATGAGTCGCTCCCATGTTCGCGTTTTCAGAGCAAACATGCGACGAGCGGCGCAAGGATCAGTAGCGGAGCACCGCCGCGATCTGGCCCACCTCCGCAAGCCGCGCGTTCGGCTCCAACGCCGACACCTTGATCCCCGTATCCATCGCGCGATGGATCGCCAGGTTTACGACGTCCTGCGACGGAATAAGTTTCCCGCCGCAGTACGGGCACGCGCTCACTTCCTGCTGCGCAATGACCGCGCCACACTGGCCGCACTGGCCGCCGGGCTGGCGCAGCGACGGATCGACAAGAAGCTGATGCACGCGGCCCTGCTGGAGCGCGTTGAGCGTGTCGGTCAGGCCAAGCGCGCCCGCGCCGCCCTTGCGCGCAAGCGTGATGACCTGCTCCAGCAGGTCAGTTTCCTGCCGCTTCTGCGCCGCCTGCGCCACGTGATACGCCTGCTCCCACGCCTCCGCCGGCGAAGCGTTGACGTCCAGGCTGATCTGGCCGACGACCTTGTCGGTCAGCCCGCGCGGCATCTGCGTCCGGAACTCCGCCAGGTTCTGATCGGTTCCCGAGAGGACAACCTTCGTCACGTTCTGCTGGGCCAGGTAATCCGCCGTCCACTGCGCCGCCTCCTTAAGGTTGCGCAGGGCCTCCTGATCCTCGACGCGCTGCAGCTTTTGCGCCGCGATGCCCCCTTGTTTGTGGCGCTTGACCTCCGCGCCGAGGGTGCCGGCCGTGTCAGACAGCGCGCCCAGCCGGAAGGTCAAGACACGCGCGCCCTCCCGGTCGACCATCACCACGGCGAAACACTCGTAGTTGTCCCACAGGTCGCTGAGTGGCTTGACGTAGGGGCGGCGGCCAACATAGACCGCGTTGGTCACGGGGACCATCAGAGGATAAGCGCGCCAGAACTTGCGAGCCTGGCAGCTGAAGCAGACCAGGGAGCGGGCCTGCTTGTCAAATTCATGTTCGAAGAAGCGCTCGATGCGTTCAACGTCGGCCTGCGCTGCGCCGCCTGCCGCCGCCTCCTCGAGCAGCTTGCGCAGCGCCAGCTTGTGTTCGTCGGTCGATCGATTATGCCGGTCAAGGTGCAGGTATAGGCTCAGGACCGGATCGTCGCCGGTAACCAGTTCCGCCAGTTCCTGAAGGTCTTGTTCTCGCATCATCGTCTACGCTCCTATGCAGGGGCGCAGGGCTTCCGCCCGGCGATCCCCGGTTGTGGTGCCGAATCCGCATCACTCGGTGTTGACGCCTCTCAGCCGCGCCCATTCCCGAACGAGTTCCTCCTCGCGCTCGCTGAGTTTCTCGGGCAAAAGCACGCGGACTCTGGCGTAGAGATCCCCCCTGTCGTTCGACCGCAATTTCGGCATGCCCTGGCCGGTCAGCCGGATCGTGCGGCCCGATTGTGTGCCGGGCTTGATCTTAAGCGCGACCGCGCCCCCTAATGTGGGCACGCGCGCCTCGCCGCCCAGCAGCGCGGTGAACATATCAACCCCGATTTCCGTGTAGAGGTCGTCGCCGCGGCGCTCGAAGATGGGATCGGGCAGCACATTGACGACGAGGTAGATGTCGCCGCGCGCTCCGCCCGCGCCGGCGGGACCCTCGCCCGCCATGCGAATACGCGAGCCTGTCTTGACGCCCGCGGGAATCTTGACTTCCATGCGCCGCCCGTCGACGTCCAGCAGGCGCTGGCTGCCCTTAAATGCTTCTTCGAGGGTGACGTCGACTGCTTGTTCGATGTCCTGCGGTGGGGCTTGAGGGGTTCGCGTGCGCGCGCCGGAGCGGCGGCCGGAGGTTGCGGTCGCGCCGCCCATGCCGCCAAAGAATGCCTGGAAGAAGTCAGAGAAGCCCTGTTCGCTCCCGAACAGGTCGTTAATGTCCGCGTACTCGACGCGCACGCCGCCGGGGCCGCCCGCGCCGCGTTGCCCGGCCTGCTGCGTATAAAACTGGGTCCAGTCAAACCCACCGCCCGGGCCGCCCCCGGCTCCGGCCGCCTGCTGCCAGCGCTGGTAATCCTGCCCCAGATCATCGTACTTGCGGCGTTTCTCAGGGTCGCTGAGAACCTCGTGCGCCTCGTTGATCTCCTTGAAACGGGCCTCCGCGGCCTTATCCCCGGGATTCATGTCGGGGTGGAACTGCCGCGCGAGCTTCCGATAAGCCTTCTTGATCTCCTTCTCGTCCGCGCTCTTCTCGACACCCAATACCTTGTAATAGTCCTTATACTCCATGCCTGGCTCCCCATGAAACAGGGTGACAGCGAAAGTCAGTATAGTCCCGCGCGAACGCGGCTGTCAAGCGGTTTTCCTTACCAGTGTCCGCCTCGCCCCACCCCGACGTTGCGTGGGGACCATCAAAGCAAGACCGGCTATTGCGTTCTCGCTGCGAGAACACGATAGCCGGTCTGGATTAACAGGGACGTTAGAATCGCTGCTGAAGGAGCGACGCGTTACGGAATCGTCAACACCTGCCCCGGGAAGATGCGGTCCGGGTTGGTGATGTTGTTCGCCGCCTGCAACTGCTTGACCGTCAGGCCGAAGCGCCGCGCGATTGAGAGCAGCGTGTCGCCGCGCTGCACCGTGTACGTCTTGCCCTGGCCCGCCGTGGGGACGCTGACCGCAGCGCCGCTGCCGGAGCCCGGCACCGTCAGCTTCTGCCCGACCTGCAGCGCATCGGGATTCGCGAGGTTGTTGATCCGAACCAGCTCCGCCACAGTCGTGCCGAAGCGCCGCGCGATCGCGCCCAGCGTGTCGCCCGACTGCACGGTGTACGACGTCGTGCCCCCGCCACTCGTCGCGCCGCCGGTCGTTGCGCCACCCGCCGTCGCGCTCGCCGACGATGTCGCCGCCGCGCCGGCAGCCGCAGCCGCGCCGGGGATCTGGAGTTTCTGCCCCAGGGTCAGCGCATTCGGGTCCGCCAGGCTGTTGAGCTGCGCAATTGCTTCAGGCGTTGTGCCGAATCGAGTGGCGATAGTCAGCAGGGTGTCTCCCGCGACCACCGTATATGTGAACGATTGCCCGCCAGCAGACGAAGCCGGCGCGGGCGAGACGACCACGGTCTGCGGCTGCGGCGCCGCCGGGGTTGGAGCCGCGTCCTGCGCGCCTGTCGTGGTCGGCGGAGCGACCTGCGTGATGCCCGTGCTCGGCGCGGCCACCGTGCCGCGCGCGGCAGGCGTGCCCGTCGTCGCGTTGGCCGGGACAGGTCGCTCGCGGTTGCATGCGCTCAAGGTCAGGGTCAACAGGACGAGAAAGATCAATACCAACACAAACCGTGGGCGATCGCTCATGGAACCCTCCGTAATTGCGCAAACAAGGCAGAGGCACGCGCAGAGCGTAGCCTGCGGCAAATATACCACAGGCTACACGCAGAGTCAATATGGCATTTTTTGGTAGATATGTTATTGCCACAGAGACCACAGAGGGCGCCGAGGTTATACGAGGTCAGTCCCGTTCGCTCTTTCCTCTGAGTTCTCTGTTCGCTCTGTGGCAAAAGGTCAAGGTCAGCTAATGACGCCGAGCGCCTTGCCGACCTTCGCGAACGCGGCGAGCCCTTGGTCCAGGTCGTCCCGCGAGTGCGCGGCGGTATTCATCACCCGGATGCGCGCCATGCCGCGTGGGACCGTTGGGAAGCCGATCGACATCGCAAACACGCCCGCCTCGAACAGCTCGCGGCTGAACTGCTTCGCCAGCCCCGCGTCGCCCAGCATGATGGGCACGATGGGCGTCTCGCTGCGCCCCGTGTCAAAGCCGAGCTTCTTCATCTCGCCCTTGAAGTACGCCGTGTTGTCCCACAGCCGGCGCACGCGCTCCTCCGACGCCTCCAGCAGGTCGACCGCGGCGAGGCAGGCGGCGGTGTCTGCGGGCGTGGTCGCGCTCGAAAAGAGGAACGGCCGCGCCTTCTGCCGGACATAGTCCACGATCGTCTGCTTGCCCGCGATCACGCCGCCCACCACGCCGAACGCCTTACTCAACGTGCCGATCTCCACGTCGAACACGCCCTGCAAGCCGAAGTGGTCCACCACGCCGCGGCCGCCGCGCCCGAGCACGCCCTCGCCGTGCGCGTCGTCGACCATCGTCAGCACGCCGTAGCGATTCGCGACCTCGGTCAACTTATCAAGCGGGGCCACGTCGCCGTCCATGCTGAAGACGCCGTCCGTGACGAGCAGACCGCGGCGGTATTGCGGCAGATGCTCCTTGATCTTCGCCTCCGCGTCCTCGGGGTCGCAGTGTTCGTACACGATAATCTTCGCGCCGCTCAGGCGCGCGCCGTCGATGATGGACGCGTGGTTGAGCCGGTCGGAGAAGATGACGTCTTCCCGGCCGACGAGGGGCGGGATGGCGGCCTGGTTCGCCACGAAGCCGCTCTGGACGAACAATGCGGCCTCGACCCCTTTAAACGCGGCCAGCCGCCCTTCGAGTTCGGTGTGGAGCGCCTGAGTGCCTGCAATGCTGCGCACCGCAGCCGGCCCCACGCCCCACCGGTCGACCGCAGCCTGCGCCGCGGCCTTCATCTGCGGATGGTTGGCGAGGCCGAGGTAGTTGTTCGTGCAGAAGTTGAGCACGCGGTTGCCGTCGACAACCATGTAGGCGTCGGCCGGGGAGCCCATCGTGCGGATGTTGATGAGCAGATTGTTCTCACGGAGCTGGTCCATCTCCGCGCGGATGAAGTCCAGCTTGTCGGCTGCGTGAGCAGGTGTGGTCGCGGTGGTCATCGATAGCATCTCCTCGTTGGAATGCCGAATGGAGCGCGGCGGACGGCCATGTCCGCCGCGACGAGGCGAGTATACCACAACAAAAAGCGGGATGGCCTGCCCGGACACCCCGCTCAAGTAGCATTCGCGCGCTTGTTACTGCCAGTCTGACAGGACCACCAATTCCTTAACAGGCAAGTCAGGATCGTTCGTCCGCACCTTCACGCGAAAGTCGTGCGGGCCCTCCATGCCGGCGTGCATCGTGAACTCCATCGAAAGCTTCGTGGATTGACCGGGTTGCAGAGTCGTCGAACCGACGACGGCGCGGGGCGGTCAACACCCCTCGCGGACTTCGACTTGCGGCGCCCCAAGAATCTGCAAGGGTTGATCGCCCGTGTTGCTCAATTCGAACTCGGACTTCACGACCTGCTCGACGGGCACCTTGCCAAAGTCGATCTGCTCGCGGTCAACCGCAAGATTCGGCCGGCCTGCTGTCTCGACCGGCTTTGGCGGCTCGTTATCGCTTCTGCCGAACAGGAAGAATGCGCCGACTGCCACGAGAACAAGCGCGATGCCCATGAGGATCAGCGGGAGCGGATTGCGCTTAGGCGGCGGGTTTTTGGCCCGCGCATAGGACTTGTGCGCCACGGGGCGCCTCCCAAAGTGGTATTCCTCAGCACTTTACGCCGGAAAGCCACGCTGGTGGCGCGCCCCATGGCGCGTTGTCGGCCGCGCCGTTTGGCCTATGTCCCAAACCGCAGCGCGCGGAGCGTCTGCGCGTTCACTGCGACGACGACCGTGCTGACGGACATGAGCACCGCTCCGACCGCGGGGGAAAGCAGAATGCCGACCGGAGCGAGGACGCCCGCGGCAAGGGGCAGCGCGATTACGTTGTAGCCGGTCGCCCAGACAAGATTCTGGACCATCTTGCGGTAGCTCGCGCGGCTCAACTCAATCACCTTGACCGCGTCCAGCGGGTTGCTATTTACCAGTATGATGCCGGCAGACTGCACTGCGACATCGGTGCCACTGCCGATGGCAATGCCGACGTCGGCTCGTGTGAGCGCGGGTGCGTCGTTTACCCCATCGCCCACCATCGCCACCTTGCGCCCCTGGCGCTGGAGTTCTGCCACCTTCTGGTCTTTATGTTCCGGCAGCACCTGAGCGAAGTACTGGCCGATGCCCAGTTCCTTGGCAACAGACTGCGCGACTGCTTCCGCGTCGCCGGTGAGCATCGCGACCTCGACGCCCATCTCGCGCAGCCGCTGAACCGCCGAGCGACTTTCCTCCCGGATCACGTCGGCCAGCGCAAACGCCGCCACGACAGCCTCGCCCTCTACCAGGTACACTGTCGTCTGTCCGCGGTTGCTGGCCGCCACTTCGAACGCCTGTATCTCCGGAGGAACCGCCGCTCGCAGCGACTCGACGAGGCGCGGGCCGCCAACATAGTATTGTTGCTCGTCATGCTGCGCGCTCACTCCGCGGCCCTTCAAGGCCTCGAAGCCAGTTACCGCCGGCTGAGCAAGCCCGCGGTCCTCCGCTGCGCGGCGGATGCCCGCGGCGATCGTGTGCTCCGAATCGCCTTCGACCGCGGCCGCCAGCCCAAGAGCCCGCTCCGGGGTCCAGTTCGCCGCGCTTGCCATGCTCACAACCCCGAAACGACCTTCTGTCAGGGTGCCGGTCTTGTCGAAAATGATCGTGTCGATATCGCGCGCCGCCTCCAGCGCCAGCCGGTCGCGTACGAGGATGCCATTCTTCGCGCCCTTCGCGGTCGTAATCGCTACGACTAACGGAATCGCCAAGCCGAGCGCATGCGGGCACGCGATCACGAGCACGGTGGCGACGCGCGCCACGACGTCCACGTTGAAGCCGGTCGCCAGTGTCCAGGCGAGCGCGGTCACCAGCGCGACGCCGAGCGCGATGTAGAAGAGCCACGCTGCGGCCCGGTCGGCCAGCACCTGAGTCCGCGACTTGCTCGTCTGAGCATCTCGCACAAGGCGCATGATTCCTGCCAGCGCGGTCTGTTCGCCCGTGGCCGTCACGCGAACGCGCAAGCTCCCGTCGCCGTTGATTGCGCCCGCGATGACCCGGTCGCCCGCCCGTTTCTTGATGGGCCGCGACTCGCCCGTCAGCATCGCTTCATTCACATCCGACTCGCCCCGCTCCACCAGGCCATCCACCGGCACGCTTGCGCCCGGCCGGACCAGCACGACGTCTCCCTCGCGCAATTGATCGACGCGCGCTTCCTCGATCGAGCCGTCGCCGCGCTCGCGCTCGGCCACGTCCGGCATCAGTTTCGCCAGCTCGTCGAGCGCGCCCGACGCCTGCCGCACACTGCGCATTTCGAGCCAGTGGCCGAGGAGCATGATGTCGATGAGCGTGACGAGTTCCCAGAAGAAGGTCTCGCCTTGAAGGACGAACTGCGCCGCGAGGGAATAGACGAAAGCCACCGTGATCGCAAGCGATATGAGCGTCATCATGCCCGGCTGCCGGTTGCGCAACTCGGGGAGGGCCATCCGCAGGAACGGCAGACCGCCGTAAGCAAAGATAACCACAGAGAGAACCGGCACGATCCAATCGCTGCCCGGAAAAATCGGCATGGTAAATCCGAGCCACATCTGGATCATTTCGCTGTAAAGCAGGACCGGAATCGAGAGCGCAAGCGAAACCCAGAACCGGCGGCGGAACATTTCCTCGTGGCCGGTGTGATCGACGTGGTTGGAATGGTCCTCATAGCCGGCTGCGCTTTCGGAGACTGAGTGCCCCGCGTGCGCATCGTCGCGCATCACGGAATGCTGCGCGTGGGGATCGGTCGCGGAAGTGCGCATGGAATGACCGACACGGAACTCGCGCTCGCTTTCGGCTAGATCGACGTCGCGGCCGTGAACCGCCTTGTCCATCGCCTCCTCATCCAGCGGCTCATGTCCGTGGCGCCCGCCGTGGCTCGCCGCCTGGTCCTGATCCGATTCTCGCCAGATCTTGCTCTCGTCCACCGTCACACACTCCCCGCTCAATACGAGCCCTGATGCAAAGGTGATATGACTGAGCAATCGGCCGAATGGTTCCCGCCAGTTGGCGCGTCGGAACCTTTCCACTTCCTTAATAATGAAAAGAGGCCGGAGGCTGTTCGCCCCCGGCCTCAGAACCTGCTCAGGTTGCCTTACGCGTCGAGCGCGTACTGCGCCGGCCGCTTGCTGCGGCGGATCGCCCAGACGACGATTGCGAGCAGCACGACCATGACGATCGCGGTCGGGATGTCGAGCGTGTCGCTCGTCACGACGATCGGAGCGATGATCAGTGCGATCAGGTTAATGACCTTGATCAGCGGGTTGAGCGCCGGGCCGGCCGTGTCCTTGAGCGGATCGCCGACCGTGTCGCCGACGATGCTGGCCTTGTGCGCATCGGACCCCTTGCCGCCGAAGTGGCCTTCCTCGACCAGCTTCTTAGCATTGTCCCACGCGCCGCCGGCATTCGACATGAAGACCGCCAGCAACTGGCCCGAGAGGATGACGCCGGCGAGGAAGCCGCCCAGGGCCTCGGCCTTGAGCGTGAAGCCGACGATGATCGGGATCAGCACGACCATGATGCCCACCGGGAGCAGCTCGCGCTGCGCGGCGATGGTCGAGATGCCGACGGCCAGCTTGTAGTCCGGCATCGTCGTTCCTTGGCGTACGCCCGGCTTGTCGAACTCCTTGCGGACCACGGCCACCATGCCGTTCGCCGCGCGGGAGACGGCCTTCACCAACAACGCGCCGAAGAGGATCGGAATGCCGCCGCCGATCAGGAAACCGACGAAGACCCGCGGGTCCGCAATATTGATCACGTCCCCGAAGTCGGGCCGGACGAGCTTGATGTCAGTGAGGAAGGAGCCGAAGAGCGCCACTGCCGCGATGACCGCAGAGCCGATTGCCACGCCCTTGGTGATGGCCTTCGTCGTGTTGCCGACCGCATCGAGGTCGGTCATGATCTTGCGCGCGCTCTCGGGCATCTTCGCCATTTCGCCGATGCCGTTCGCGTTGTCGGAGATCGGGCCGAAGGAGTCCATCGAGACCAGATTGCCCGCGTGGGTCAGCCAGCCGATACCGATAAGGGCCACGCCGTAGATCACGTACGCCGTGCCCAGGCCGCCGTAGACGAGGACCGAGATCATAATGGCCGCGGCAATCGTCAGGACTGACCAGGTGCTCGACTCGTAGCCCTCAGCCAGGCCGCTCAAGATGGTTGTGGCCGGGCCGAATTTTGTGCTCTTGGCGATCTCCTGCACCGGCGCCTTGTCCGTCGCGGTGAAGTAGGCAGTCAGACGGTTGACGATGACGTTGAAGATGACGCCCGCCGAGACCATGACGGCCGGCTGCCACCAGTTAACCGGGTCGACCGCGCGAACGTACACGAGGGCGAGCACCGCGGAGAGGCCGATGGTGATAACCGAGGAAACCTCGTACGCGATTTCCATCGCGTGCCATGCGTTGCCCTTGGCGACCGTCCGCTCCCACACCGGCACGGAGAAGGTGCCGATGATCGAGCTGATGACGCCGATCGCGCGCACCAACAGCGGGAAGACGATCCAGTAGACGTCGCCCGTCAGGCGCATCAGCGCCAGACCGAGGATCAGGGCCGAGACGATGGTGACTTCGTAGGACTCGAAGATGTCCGCCGCCATACCGGCGCAGTCGCCCACGTTGTCGCCCACCTGGTCCGCAATGACCGCCGCATTGCGCGGGTCATCTTCTTCCAGGTTTTCCTCGACCTTGCCGACCAGGTCCGCGCCCACGTCGGCGGCCTTCGTGTAGATGCCGCCGCCGACGCGCATGAAGAGCGCAACCAGCGTGCCGCCGAAGCCAAAGCCAAGCAGCGCGTCGGGCGCCGCCGGGCCAAAGACGATGAAGATGGTGGTGCCGCCGAGGAGGCCGAGGCCGTCCGTCAACATGCCCGTGACGGTGCCCGAGCGGTAAGCGATGCGGAGCGCGTCGCCAAAGCTGCGCATGGAAGCGGCCGCAACGCGGACGTTGCCCTGCACCGCCATGCGCATGCCCAGTTGGCCGACCATCAGCGAGAAGCTGGCGCCCAGCACGAACGCAATCGCGCGGCCGATGGCGATGGTGATGCGCGCGTTCTCGCCGTACATCTCCATCGCTTCAGGCGTTGGCTTCGCGATCCACACGCTCGCAAAAAGCGCGACGACGAGGATCGCGATAAAGGGCAGGATGATGCGCAGTTGCTGCCCCAGGTACGCGTCGGCGCCTTCCTTGACTGCGGTCCATACGCGGACCATCGCCTCGGTGCCCTTGCTCTCCGCCATGACGTTGCGGTAGAGCATGTAGGCGTAGACGAGGCTCAGCACCGCGACGACGAGGACGGCATAGATGGCGGCCGTCTCGAAGGACGTAAGTGACAGTGTGCCCATGAGACCTTGTCGAACCTCCTCCAAAATAAAAGAAGAATCGGTCGCCCCTACGGATCGCTGTCGCGAACGAATGCATCAAGCGCAAACGAGCAATCCGAGCTGGCGCGGGGAGCCTTTTCAGGGCGGCGCGGGCGTCCTGGAATTGGACGCAACATTACCATTCTATCTCCTTGTCCCGCCCTTGTCAAGAAGGTTACAAGTTAGAACGTTTTATGAGAAAAGCTTCACCTTATATTTGTTTGACACGCTTCTTGCTTAAGCGGATAATGCAATCATGACTTTTGAAGGATCGAAAACCGCCCGCCGGACGGCGACGGGCGCGGCAGCCGCTCTGCCGCCGCCCGTGCTGGTGGATTCCCCAGCAAGCTTTGACCATATGATCGAAGCCCTCGTCGCGCAGCCGGCGCTCGCCCTCGACACAGAATCGAACAGCCTCTACCGCTATCACTACCGGGTCTGCGTCGTCCAGATCAGCACCACCGACACTGACTACCTGCTCGACCCGCTGCGCCTGCGCGACATCGCGCCGCTCGGCGCGATTCTGGCCGACCCGCAGATCCAGAAGGTGTTCCACGCCGCGGAGAACGACATCCTGATGCTGAAGCGCGACTTCGACTTCAGCTTCGCCAATGTCTTCGACACCATGCTCGCCGCGCGCATCCTCGGCTGGCGGCAGGTCAGCCTCGCCGCCCTGCTGCTCCAGCACTTCGGCGTCGAACTCGACAAGCACACGCAGCTCACCGACTGGAGCCAGCGCCCCTTAACCCCCGCGCAGCTCAGCTACGCGCGTCTCGACAGCCGTTACCTGCTGCCTCTGCGCGACCGATTGACCGAGGCGTTAAAGGAAAAGAAGCGCTGGCGTGAAGCGCAGGATGCCTTCGAGGGGCTGCCGAAAGTCCAGTACGTCGAGAAGCCCTTCGATCCCGACGGGTTCTGGCGCATGAAGGGCGCCAGGGACCTGTCGCCGCGCGAGATGGCCGTCTTGCGCGAGTTGTGGCTGTGGCGCGACGACCAGGCGCGCCTGCTCGACCGCCCGCCCTTTAAGGTGCTCGGCGACGACACGCTCGTCCTGATCGCGCGCAGCCAGCCGGAGCACCCCTTCGAATTGCCCATCAGCCCCCGTCAGATTGATCACCACGGCGTCGGCCTGCTGCAAGCCGTCGCCCGAGGCATGGCCGCGCCGCCTCCCGCGCCGCCCGCCCGCGTCCACAACGGCAACGGCCGCCCCGATCCGCAGGTGCAAGCCCGGTTCGACCGGCTCCGCGCGTGGCGCGCGCAACGGGCCGCCGAGCGCGAGGTGGACGCGGACATCGTGATGAACAACGACGCGCTCATGACTATCGCGCGCGCAGCTCCCAACAGCATCGACGCGCTGACCAACCTGGGCGTGCTCGGCGCTTGGAAGTTGCAAGAGTACGGCGCCGAACTGCTGCGCGTGCTGGGCGCGCTGTAATCCATGCTCGCCGCATATACCGAAATCCGCCTTGGCGACCAGGTTCGGATGCGTAAACCGCACCCGTGCGGCAGTTCGGAGTGGGAAGTTGTCCGCCTCGGCGCGGATATTGGCATCCGGTGCAACGGCTGCGCGCGACGCGTCCTCCTGCCGCGCTCGCAGTTCATGCGCCAGGTGAAATCCCTGCTCAAACAAGGCCCCGTTCCCGACGCCGGCCCGGGCTCCGTCCCGGGAGAGATGCCGGCATGACCGCAACCTCGGAGCGGGGCTTCCGCGCGGTGCTCGGGAACCGCCACTTCCGCGAGCTTTGGCTCGCGCAGCTGCTGGCGCAGACATCGCAGCACGCGATCCACTTCATCCAGTTGGTGTTGGTCGAGCAGCTTACCGGCTCGGCCATGCAAATCGGCATCACGATCCTCGCGTTCACCGTGCCCGGCATCCTCTTCAGCCCGATTGCCGGCGTCCTGGTCGACCGCGTGCCGAAAAAGTGGATTTTGCTCGGCTCCAACCTCCTGCGCGTCATCTTCGCGCTAAGCTACATCCCTATCGTCAGCCAGCTTGACGGCACCCCCCGCCTGCTCGCCATCTACGTGGTCACCTTCCTGACGGCGACAGTGGCGCAGTTCTTCGCGCCCGCTGAGGGCGCGACCATCCCCTTGCTGGTCGGCGAAAAACATCTGATTCCCGCTAACTCGCTCTTCACGCTAACGCTCGGCGTCGCGCAGGTGTTGGGCCTGATGGTGCTCGGCCCGGTCTCGATCAATTTCCTGAACGTCGAGGGCGGGTTCGTCGTCGTGGCGATTTTCTATCTGGTGGCCGCGCTGTCGGTTTCCCGCCTCCCCGTCGACCGGCCGCTGCCGCGCCAGGAGTCGGCAACGAGCGGCTGGCAGCAGCTGTGGGGCGATATAAAGGAAAGCCTCCAGTTCATCCGCGGGCAGCGACGCATCCAGGCCGCCATCACGCAACTCGTCACGATCACCACGCTCATCATGATTATGGCCATGCTCGCGCCCGGTTACGCGGCGCGCGTGCTCGGCATGAGCGCGGGCAACGCGGTCATCGTCCTGGCGCCCGCGGGCCTCGGCATGCTGCTCGCTATCGGCATCACCGGCCGCTGGGGTTACCTCTTGCGCCGGTACGGCTTCACCTACATCGGCCTGATTGTAGCCGGTCTGGCCTTCGCCGGGATGGGTTGGGTCGCGCTGGGCTACAACACGCTCATGGCGCCGATCCTCCGCCTCTACCCGAACGCCGCGTTCAGCCTCACCTCGGCCACCATGGCGCTCGCCTTCGTGCTCGGGCTGTGTCTCGCCGGCGTCAACATCCTCGCGCAGACCCTCGTCCAGGGCGAGTCGCCGGCGTACATCCGCGGCCGCGTGCTCGCGATGCAGTTTACGCTGAGCAATCTCGTGGGCATTCCGCCTATGCTCGCGCTGGGTGGGCTGGCCGACACGATCGGCATCCCGCGCGCAATGGAGATCGTCGGGCTCGGCGCGGTGGGGCTTGCGCTCGTCAGCGTGGTCATCGCCCGGCTTCCCGCAACCGCGGTCACGGTGACGGCCCCGCTGTCGCAGTCGCAAGAGCCACAGGGAGAAGAAGCATGACCGCAGATGCGCAGGTGTCTCGCGACGAGTTGGTGGCTTACCTCGACGACTACCTCGCCATCAAGGAGATGAAGGACTGGGGCGAAAACGGCCTCCAGGTCGAGGGCGCCCCCAAGGTGCATCGGCTCGCGTTCGCGGTCGACGCGTCGCTGGCCGCCATTCAGGATGCCGTCCGGTTCCGCGCGGACATGCTGATCGCCCATCACGGCCTCTTCTGGGGCAAGCCGCTGCGCATCGTGGGCGCGCACCGGCGCCGGGTGAAGACCCTGTTGGACAACGAGTGCAGCCTGTACGCCTCGCACCTGCCGCTGGACCGCCACCCCGAAGTCGGCAACAACGCGCAGTTGGCCGCGCTGCTCGACCTGCCCGTGGTGCGCGAGTTCGGCGACGCCTTCGGCCTGCCCGTCGGCGTGGTGTGCGAGGCGGAGCGAGCATTGTCGCTGGACGAGTTGGTGGCGAAGTTCGCCGAGGCAGTCGGCCCTCCCGCGCTGGTCCTCCCCGGCGGCGAGCAGCCGGTTCGCCGGGTCGGCATCATCTCAGGCGGCGCGGCAAGCGAGATCGCGGCGGCCGTCGCTGTGGGCTGTGACGCCTACATCACCGGCGAAACCAGCCACAGCGCGTACCACGATGCGGCCGAATACGGCATCCATGTCATCTTCGGCGGCCACTACGCGACCGAGACGGTGGGGCTAAAGGCGCTCGCGCGGCGCCTCGAAGACCGCTACGGCCTGCCGTGGACCTTTGCGGAGCGGCCAACCGGGCTATGATTTGACACCCTTATCACGCAAAGGTATAATCTTTCAGGTTAAGCGGGTGAGACCTGCTGTCTGTCTCGCCTGCTTTTTGTATCTGTTGCTTGAGCAATCACACCCGGGGCTGTTATCACCTCGGGGGCTATCACACCAGGAGCGGATTTCATGTCCACGAAGCGAACCTATCAGCCGAAGAGCCGGCGCCGCGCGCGCGTGCACGGTTTCAGGGCGCGCATGAGCACCCATGGCGGCCGGCGAGTGATCGCCGCGCGGCGCGCCCGCGGGCGCAAGCGCCTCGCTGTCTGAGCCGGCAGCCAGGTTAACTTTCTGACGGTGTAACGGAAGCCAAGGTTGGAGCGCCGGTTTCGGGTTAGCGACGACAAGCGATTCCGGCAGGTTCGGCAGGAGGGCGCAAGCCAGGCGCACCCGTTGATGGTCTTGAGTTATCTGCGCAATGATTGCGAATTCAGCCGATGCGGATTCACAGTCAGCAAGCGGATCGGTAAGGCGGTGGAACGGAATCGCGCCCGACGCCGGATGCGGCACGCAGTGCGCTCCATGCTGGACCTGGTCGAGCCGGGCTGGGATTTGATCTGGACCGCCAGGCCGGGCATCAATGATGCTGAATTTTTGGAGTTGCAAGACGCCTGTGCCCGCCTGTTACGGCGGGCACGCTTGCTAAAGGAATGAAACGGGACCCAGATGCGCCGAGTGCTGATGTTCTTGATCCGAGTATACCAAAAGACCTTCTCGCTCGTCCTGCCATCTTCCTGCCGGTTCTATCCATCCTGCTCGGAGTACACCTACCAGGCCATCGAGAAGTACGGGGCGTTACGCGGCGGTTGGATGGGTATTCGGCGCATCAGCCGCTGTCACCCTTGGAATCCCGGCGGCTTTGACCCCGTCCCGTAAATCAGAGGAGCATCACGAAGCGTGAATGCATTAAGCACGACTAAAAAGCAGCGCACCTGGTTGTTGGTGATCCTGCTACTGCTGGCGGTGGTGGCCCTTGGCGGCTGCATGAACCCGCAGAACCAGCCCGACATCAACAACCCCAACGGCATCTGGGAGCAGGTCGTCACCGGCCTCGCCAAGCTCCTCATGGGGCTCAACAACTTCATCGCCGGGTTGGGCCTTCCCAACAGCTGGGGTTGGGCGATCATCCTCTTCACGGTCATCGTGAAGATCGTTACCCTGCCGCTCACGCTCAAGCAGCTCCAGTCCACCAAGGCGCAGCAGCAGCTCCAGCCCAAGATGCGCGAAATCCAGGAGAAATACGGCAAGGACCGCCAGAAGCTCGCCGAAGAGCAAATGAAGCTCTACAAGGAAGCTGGCGTGAATCCGATGGGCGGGTGTCTGCCGCTCATCATCCAGTTGCCGATTCTCTGGGGTCTCTACCAGGCGCTCTACATCCTCGCCAACCCCTCCCTTGATGGCGGCTTGAACGGGGCGCGGTGGCTCTGGATCCCCGACCTGTCCTTCCCCAGCCTCACCGTGGGCACGAGCTGGATCGGCGAAGCCTTCCAGACGCAGGACTGGGCAAAGCTCATCATCTACTTCAGCCTGCCCGTGCTCATGCTGTTGACTCAGATGCTGGTGCAGAAGATGGCGCAGCCGGCCAAGGTTGCCGGCCAGCAGCAGGACCCGCAGGCGCGCATGATGAACCAGATGATGTTCTTCATGCCTATCATGTTTGCGTGGATCACGCTCGGCCTGCCCTCCGGCCTCACCCTGTACTGGACCGTGTCCAACGTCCTGGCCGTCATTCAGCAGTATTTCGTCACGGGATGGGGCGGGTTGGCCGACTGGCTTCCGTTCCTTGCCAAGGGGCAGCAGCCTGCGCTCGCCGGCGCAAGCGCCGGGAGCGGCAGCCGCAGCGCCGCATCGTCCGGCGTGAATGCCGGGTCAGCCTCCGGCAGCTCCGTCCCGACCGTCAGCGAGACGCCCGAAAAGCCGGTTAAGCGCCGCAAGCGCCGCCGGTAGCGATGGCGCAGCCGCGCACCTTGTTGCGTCGCGTCGAGGAAGAGAACGTATGACTGGAGAGAAGAGCGGAGAATTCCGCGGCAAGAGTGTTGAGGCAGCAGTCGCGGCCGGGCTGGCCGCGCTCCGGCTGACCCGTGAGGAAGTCGAAGTTGAAGTCGTTCGGCCTGGCAGCCGTGGCGTGCTGGGAATCGGCGCCGAAGATGCCGTGGTGCGCTTGACCGCAATCCCGCGCGGGACCAGCCGGCCAGCGCCGGAGCCTGCCCCCGAGCCGCGGCCGCAGCCCGCGCCGCGTCCCGAGCGCCAGGAGTCTCGGCCCAGTCAACCGCGCACTGAGCCTAAGCCTGCGCCGGCCACCGCGCCTGCGCCCGCCTCCGCAACCGCCGCCCCGGCCGCGCCGCTCGCCGGCACGCCGGAAGAGCGCGCCAACGCCGCGGCCGAGAAGGGCCGCGAGCTGTTGCTCGGCATCCTGGAGCGCATGGGGCTGGACGCCGACGTCGAGATCGTCGAGCAGAGCGAGGCAGAGGTTGACGACGACGACCGGGCGCTCGTGCTGAACATCGTCGGCGACGACCTCGGCATGCTCATCGGTCGGCAGAATGAGACGCTGTCCGCGATCGAGTTTGTGACCCGCTTGATGGTCAACCAACAGGTTCGCACCCGCACCAGCTTTGTCGTAGACGTAAACGGCTACCGGGCCAAGCGGGCCGAGTCCTTGCGCAAGCTGGCCCTGCGTATGGCCGAGCAGGTCGCGGAATCGGGCCGAACCGTCGCGCTCGAACCCATGCCGCCGGCCGAGCGGCGCATCATCCATCTCGCGCTGCGCGACAATCCGAAGGTCGGCACGCAGAGCGTGGGCGAGGGCGACCGCCGCAAGGTCACGCTCGTACCGAAGAAGTAACGCTCCCGCGGCGTCCGCCGCGCTTCATGCAAGAGCGAACGCCGGTTCCGCAGGGGGCCGGCGTTTTCGTTGACCCTCCTTCGCCTCTATGTTAGAATCGCGGTGCCACGGCGCGGCCGGCGGGCATCCGGCGAACACGGAGCAACCCTTGTCCATCGATTTTCTCGCGGTCGGCAACCTCACACGGGATACGGCGCCTGACGGTTATCGCCTCGGCGGCACGGTTTCATTTGCCGCGGTGACCGCGCGGCGGCTCGGCTGGAACGCCGCCGTCCTGACGCGCGCCTCACTTGCCGGGCTGGAAGCGCGCGTGCCTGCGCAACCTGGCCGGCCAGTGCTGACAACCGGCCAGCCCGACACGCCACTTGCGGGCATCCCTGTTTGCGTCATGCCTTCGCCGGTCACAACCACCTTTACAAACGTCTACGGCCCGGAGGGCCGCACCCAGTACATCACTGCGGTTGCAGACCCCGTCACCCCCGATGGACTCCCGGCCGAATGGGCGAACCCGCGCGTCGTCCTGCTCGGATCCATCGCCCGCGAGCTGCCCCCCCATTGGTCCGCGATGTTCCCGAACTCGCTCTTCGGCATCGCGCCCCAGGGCCTCATGCGGCGATGGGGTCCCGACGGCCTCGTGCGGCACGGGCGGTGGGAAGATGCCGACCTCTTCCTGCGCCGCGCGGACGCAATCTTCCTCAGCCGCGAAGACGTGGGCGGGGACGACGGGTATATTGCCGAGCTCGCCGGCCGCGCCCGCCTGCTCATCGTGACCGACGGCTATCACGGCGCGACCGTGTACCTCAACGGCAAAGCGACCGCAATCCCGCCTCGCCGCGCGATCGAAGTCGATCCGACGGGCGCAGGCGATGTCTTTGCGACTTCCTTCATGATCCGCTACGCCGAGACGGGCGACCCGGTCGTCGCCGGCCGCTTCGCGAACGTCGTCGCGTCCATGTCCGTCGAAGCAACCGGCATGGATTTCGTGCCGGCGCGCGAGCAGGTGGATGCGTGGTTCGCGCTCGAAGCGGCCGGGAGCCGATCCTAGCCGTGGCCCGCATATACGCATTTGCCAATCAGAAGGGCGGCGTGGGCAAGACGACCACCGCGGTCAATCTCGGCGCTTCTCTGGCCGAGAGCGGCTGCCGGGTCCTCCTGGTCGACGCTGATCCGCAGGCGAATGCGACCAGCAGCCTCGGCGTGGCGCCCGGCGATAGCCAGAGCTCGCTCTACGACGTGCTCATCCGCAAGCAGCCCGCGGTCGAGGGGATCGTCGCTACGTCCCACGAGCGCCTCAATCTCCTGCCGAGCGCGCCCGCGCTCGCCGGCGCCGAAGTCGAGATGGTTTCAGTGCTGGCGCGCGAATTTCTCATGCGCCGCGCGCTCGAACCTACCGCGCCGCAATACACGCACATCCTCATCGACTGCCCGCCCAGCCTGGGGTTGCTGACCGTGAACGCGCTCGCCGCGTCGACCGACGGCGTGATTGTGCCGATCCAGTGCGAGTACCTCGCGCTCGAAGGGTTGGGCCGGCTCTGGCACACTGTGCAGATGGTGCGCGAAAGCCTCAACCCCGCGCTTTTCATCAGCGGCATGGTCCTCACGATGTACGACCCGCGGACAAACCTCTCCGACCAGGTCGTGGCCGAGGTTCGCAACCATTTCCCCGAGCAGACTTTCGACACCGTCATCCCGCGCAGTGTGCGGTTGAGCGAGGCGCCAAGCTACGGGCGCACGATCCTTCAGTATGCGCCTGCGTCCGCCGGCTCACGAGCGTACCAGGCGCTCGCGCAGGAGTTGCTCGAACGCGAGGCGATGGACGGCGGTGTGGTGCAGGCCGTTGGAGCAGGGAGGAACGCGCCATGAGCGGACAACCTCGCGGCCTCGGCAAGGGACTCGGCGCGCTGATCCCTTCCGCAACTGACAGGGAGGCAACCTCGGAGCGCCCGGTAGGGGGCGGTCTTCTTTCCGTCCCGGTCACCGATATCGTCCCGAATCCGCGCCAACCCCGCGGCCGCATCGACGCAGACGCGCTGGCCGAGCTATCCGCCTCCATTAAGGAGCACGGCCTCATCCAGCCACTCATCGTCACGCGGGCCGGCCCCACCGCGCGCGTGCCCTATCAACTCATCGCCGGCGAGCGACGCTGGCGGGCCGCGCAGCTTGCCGGGCTGGAGACCGTGCCGGTGGTCGTCAAGGAAGCCACCTCCCAGCAGATGCTCGAGCTGGCCCTCGTCGAGAACATCCAGCGATCTGACCTGAACCCGCTCGAAGAGGCCGACGCTTACCAGCACCTGATCGACGATTTCAGGCTCAACCAGCAGGAAGTCGCGGACCGCGTGGGCAAAAGCCGCGTGGCCGTCGCCAACACGCTGCGCCTGCAGCGGCTGCCCGATCGCGTTAAGTCGCTGCTGGCCGACGGCGTGCTGACCGAGGGCCATGCGCGCGCGCTGCTTGGCCTGCCCGAAGAGGCGGCGATGGTCGAGGCCGCTGGCGTCGTCGTGAGCCGCAACCTCACCGTGCGGCAGACCGAAGAACTCGTCCGGCGTCTCTCTGAGATCAGGCAGGAGCCAGAGCCCGCCGAGCCGGAGGCGGACGACCCCGACCGCGTCAACACGCAGCGTCTCGAGGAAGCGTTCCGAGGCGCGCTCGGCACGAAGGTCGCCCTGACTCGCGGCCGGAAGGGCGGCCGCCTCGTCATCTCCTTCTATTCGGACGAAGAACTCCAAAATATCTACGAGAAGATTGTTGGTGAGACGGGTTGAAGATTGAGGATTCAAGATTGAAGATAGTAGATTGGAGACCGCAATTTTCAATCTTCCATCTGCCATCTTCTATCTTCTGTCTTGAATCTTCAATCTTCAATCGAAGAGGTTTCCATGCAACTCTACGCTGATATGCTCTTCTCAGGCGGACGCATTTATACCGCCGAACCCGGCGGTCCGCTGTGGGTCGAAGCAGTTGCCGTGCGCGACGGCCGCATCCTCGCAGTCGGGCCGGCTGCGGAACTCGACGAGTTGCGCGGACCGCAGACGCGCTTCGTCGATCTGCGCGGCAAGCTACTGCTCCCCGGCTTCACCGAGAGCCACCTGCACTTCATCGAGTTGGCGTTGCGCGCGTCGCAGGTGGACATCACCCATGCGGGGTCGGCCGGCGAGGCAATGAAGGCAGTAGCCGCCCATGCCCAGGCGCTCCGCCGCGCGGGCGGCGATGTCTGGCTGCGCGGCGGCGGGTGGAACGAGAATATCTGGCAAGACGCGAAACCCCACCGCCGGCTGCTCGACGAGGTTGCGCCCGATATGCCCGTCGCGCTCGACAGCAAGGAGTTGCATGCGGTTTGGGCGAACAGCGCGGCATTGCGCCGCGCGGGCATCAACCGCGACACCGCGGACGTGCCGGGTGGCGTCATCGAGCGCGATGCGGACGGCGAGCCGACCGGCGTGTTGCGCGAGAATGCGTCGGACCTGCTCAGCCGCGTGATCCCGGAGCCGGGGCTGGAAGACACGGTCGCCGCAACGCGTGCGGCGATCCCGAGCCTCTGGCGCACGGGCATCGTCGCGTTTCACAATGCGAACGACACGAAAGACGGCATTGCGCTGCGGACCTACCAGGAGTTGAAGCGCCGCGGCGAGTTGGGCGTGCGCGTGCTCCAGCAAATCCCGGTGGTCAACCTCGAAGCCGCGGCCGGCATCGGCCTCCGGAGCGGCCTGGGCGACCCGTTCCTGCGCATTGGCGGCATCAAGATGTTCGCGGACGGCGCGCTCGGCAGCCGCACCGCCAATATGCTGCAACCCTACGAGGGCGAGCCGAACAAGTGGGGCGTGACCGCGATGGACCCGGAGGAGATGCTGGAGCACGCGCTCAAGGC
>JALOOB010000501.1 GCA_025454635.1 Anaerolineae bacterium | reverse complement strand
CAGCCGGATCTTGGCCGGGTCGGAGTGCGTTGCGCGCACGCCGCCAATGGCGGCCTTGTTCGACCCCTGGCCCGGGCTGGCCGCGCCGTCGAGAACGAGGACGCGGATGCCCTCGCGCGCGAGGGCAAATGCCGCGGGCACGCCGATGCTGCCGGCCCCGGCAATGATGACGTCGTAATGTTTAGGTTGTACAGTTAAGCGCGGCCTCGGGTCGATCATTCCCGGCCTCCTGCTCCTGCGAACACCGCGAGGGGAACCTCCATAAACACCCGCGCGCGTGACGGCCTTGATCTCGTTCACGTCGCGATAGCCCTTGCGGATCAGCGCGCGAATCTCCCCTGCGGTCACGCGCTCGCAGCGGCACACGACCACGTCGTCGGTGAGCCGCTCCACGTAGTGATCCATCGGCTCCGCGACCCACTCTTCCTGCACCTGGATGCCCGCGATGCGCGACGCGATCTCGCGCGGCGCCTTGACCTGGACAAGCACGGTCCGGTCATTCGCCTTCACCGCGCGCACCCGGCTCACCTCGACGCTGCCGAGCATCTCGCCTTCCACGTTAAGCACCGTGACGCGGTCTCCGGGGTTGATCGTCTCGCGGGGGAACTCGTAGGGGATGGTGACGGTGGGCGTTTGCGCATCCTTGCGATAATCCACAAGCGTGATGGCAAGGCCGGGGCAGATGGTGACGCACTTCTCGCAGCCGATGCAGCGCTTGCCCAGCTGCTCGGCGATGTACTGCGGCACGTTGCGGATGTCGTTTTCGTCGATGTAGATCGCGCCCTGCGAGCAGACGGAAGTACAGGGGTTGCAGGGGATCTCCTGCTGGCAGTGGAAGACCGGAAAGATGTCGGCGCCGGCATCCGGGATGACTTCCGGCCCGGTCTTGCCGGGCCTGGAGCGCAGGATCTCGGCCGTGCGGTACCAGTCGACGGGGATTTCGCCGACGTCGCGGCCCAGCGACCGCGCGATCTCCAGCCCCTTGATTTTGCCGGAGAACATGGCCGCGGACGCCTCCGCGATCTCCTCCGCGTCGCCCGCGGAAAACGCCGCCATCCCGAACTCCTGCGCCTTTGCGAAGAACTCGTTCACAGGGTCCAGGCCGACCGCGATCAGGACTGTATCGCAGGCGAAGGAGCGCTCCGTGCCGCGAATGGGACGGAAGCGCTCGTCGACCTGCGCGATCGTGACCGACTCGACACACTCGTCGCCGTTCGCGCTGAGGATGGTGTGCGAGGTGTAGATCGGCACCCCCATGCGGTGGAGCTTATCCTTGTGCACCTTGTATCCCCCGCACTCGGGCAGCGCCTCGACAAGGCCGACGACCTGGATGCCCGCTTGCAGCGCGTGATAGCCGGCGATGAGGCCGACGTTGCCACCGCCGACGATGAAGAGGCGCTCTGCCGCGCGCACCAGATCGCGGTTGACGAGGGTCTGGAACGCGCCCGCGCCGTAGACGCCCGGCAGGGAATTGCCCTTGAAGGCCAGGGATTTCTCCCGAGCGCCCGCCGCAACGAGCAGGACCTCCGGCCGGATGAGGACGTAGCGCTCGCCATCGCGCAGGATTCCCACCTTGCGGTCGCTGAACACGGCCAGCGCGGTGCTGTTGAGCCACACCTCGATCTGGGGCAACTCGCGCACCTGGCCATCCAGCTTTGACGCAATATCGATGCCGCGCGTGCCGGCATAAACTGCGTTGATCGAGCCGAAGAAACGGTGCGTCTGCAAGACCAGCTTGCCGCCGAGACGGTCTTTGTCGTCGACGAGCAGGCAGCGGATGCCGCGTTGGCCTAACTGGATCGCGGCGGACATGCCCGCGGGACCGCCGCCGATAATCAGCACGGGGACGTCGATCTCTTCGATGGGATGCAGAGCGGGCGGCGCGTCGACTTTTGGTAGCTCCGGCAGCGCGTCGACCGGCTCGACCCGCATCCCGGCGCGCACGCGCTCCATGCACGACTTGACCGGCATCCCGTCGGCCAGGACCAGGCATTGCGCGCATTGGCCGTTGGCGCAGAAGATGCCCTGCGGCGAGCCATCTTTGTGGTGGTGACCGAAGACGCGAATGCTCTGGGCGAAGAGCGCCGAAGCTATGCTTTCATCGGCCAGCGCTTGGAGCGGGTGTCCCTGCCAGTAGAAGGTTACGGTCTCCCGGGGTGGGACCGACAGGATGGGATGGGAGGCAATACGATACTCAGCCATTGGCTCTCCTTTGAACCGAAGGGTACAAGCACGGTATATCACTTGTCGACTCAACTGTATATGACTTCGCGCAGATGCAGCGTGAGGGGATTGACGCGGAAGGTTCCCTGCATTATACTTTTGCTTAAGTAATTCTGCTTGTGGAGCGAATATCACATTAGTAGCGCACAGAGCGCCGGATAATGTTGATGTTCGTGTCCCAACGGCCCAGCCAGGCCCTGCGGCTGATTCCTTATTGCGCACCATGTTCACTCAGAAGGAGGACCTATGGTTTCGCACCCGACTCGTCGCAACAGATGGCTCTCGAGCCTCTTCGTCGGCCTCATCGCAGTCTTGCTTACCACGCTCATTGCGAGCGGCGCCCCCGCGGCCGTGCTAGTGATTGATGACTTCAGCACTGTTCAGGGGCCGCTCGCAGCGAGCCTAGGCTCGCCCGTGGGTTCGTCCGTCTCTGGCGCAGGCATTCTTGGCGAGGAACGAGATATGGTGACAACCGTCACCGCGGGAACGCCGGGTACGGCCAAGTCCGAGGTCAGCGGCGGTACATTCAGACACAGCCAGGACACCGGCATCATTGCGAACACGCTCGTCCAGTGGGACGGCACGGACGGCGCAGCGACCCTCCAACCCGGAGGCCTCGGCAGCGTGGATCTGACGCAGAGCAACACGCAGAATGGTCTCGAGATCCAGAGCCTCCTGAACGATCTGCCGACTGATATCACTTTCACCATATACTCAGCCGGAGGGTCTTCGAGCAGAACGCTGACCCTACCTGGAGGCCAGCCAAGCGGGGCCGGACCGCGGTACTTCTACTACGAATACCCGTCGTTCGCCACCGTTTCTGGCTCCGGCGCCAACTTCACCGGTGTCGGCGCAATCGAGATGCTAGTTAGCGGCTCCAACGACGCGACCGACCTCACGATCGGCTATGTCCAGACGACCGCCTTCGATTGGGGCGATCTGCCGGATGCAAGTTCGGGCGGTGGAAACTTCCCGACTCGGTTCGTCAACGACGGGCCGCGCCATGTCATCGGCACCCTCGCGCTCGGTTCGGTCATCGACTCGACCGAGATCAACGGCGTGCCGAGCGTTGGGGCGAACGGGGATGACAACAACCCGGCGACCAACGACGAAGACGGGGTCGTGCGGACCTCAGGCTTCAACTGGACTCCCGCGGCGGGCGGATCGATCGATGTCACGGTCGCGGGTGGGCCGGGCTGCTTCGCGGGCTGGATCGACTGGAACAGCAACGGCGTCTTCGACGCCAACGAGAACATCGTCAACGGACAGTCATTGAACACCGGCACGACGACGATCACCTTCTCCACGGTCGGAGATCCCGCGGATCAGACCCTCTATGCGCGCTTCCGCCTGTTCGCGCCGGAGGCCGGTGGCGGGTGTCTTTCGAACTACACGACGACCGGGCGCGCTGTCAACGGCGAGGTCGAGGATTACGCGTGGGACTTCGGCCCCAATGCGGTGAGCCTATCCGGGTTCAGCGCGTCGGCCGGCGCCCTGTCCTGGACGGTGAGCCTCGTGCCCGCCAGCCTGGCGTTGATCGCGGCGGCGTTCGTCCTGCGGCGCCGAATCGGGTAAGCGTTTCTCGCGTCTCTCTCCGCTCCCCCGGCCGGCCCTCAGTCGGCCTGGGGAGCGCACTTATTAAGCCGCGGGAACGCTGCGCCGCGCTTTCGGCCCCCGCGCTCTTGATGCTATACTCCCCCGCATGAAATTCGTCGCCGACCTCCACATCCATTCGCATTATTCCCGGGCCACGAGCAAAAACCTCACCTTCGAGCACCTTGCGCGCTCGGCGCAGTTGAAGGGCGTCACAGTCGTCGGGACGGGCGACATCAGCCACCCCGGCTGGCTGGCGGAGATGCGCGAGAAGCTCGCGCCTTCCCCGGACGGCGCGGAAGAAGGGGTGTACCGGCTCAAGCCGGAGTTCGCGCCCGCGGGCCAGCAGGGGGTGCCGGCATCATGCGTCGCGCCGGTCCGGTTCATCCTCGCGGGCGAGATCAGCAACATCTACAAAAAAGCGGGCCGCGACGGCCGCAGCGCGACGCGCAAGGTGCACAACGTCGTCTTCGCGCCCGATCTCGACGCGGTCGAGCGGCTGCAGGCGCGGCTGGAGCGCATCGGCAACATCCGCTCCGACGGCCGGCCGATCCTCGGCCTGGACTCACGCGACCTGTTCGAGACGCTGCTCGAAGTGGACGAGCGCTGTCAACTCATCCCCGCGCACATCTGGACGCCGTGGTTCTCGGCGCTCGGCTCGAAGTCGGGCTTCGACTCCATAGAGGAATGCTACGGTGACTTGACCGACAGGATCGTGGCGGTCGAAACGGGGCTGTCGTCCGACCCGCCGATGAACTGGCGCGTGTCGG